>CAVOCV010000024.1:0-18873 GCA_963694325.1 Candidatus Thalassarchaeaceae archaeon
TTCGGGTGATGAGTGACGGGCCTCTGGTCATCCTCATCGGACGTTGACTGAATAGTCGTGACTGGCTGGCTCACCGAGGCCCGAGGCCTTCGCTTTCTCCGAGATGAACGCCGCGGCGACGGTCTCTTGGAATGTGCCACGTCGTTCGAGGATACCACGTTTCCAAGCGGTCCACGCTGAGTAGCCGGGCAGCAGGGCGCGCCAGGTGAAAGGCACCCTTCCCGGTGTGACCCGGTTGACAATTTTGGTGATCGAGGTGGTGCAGGTCGAGGTCAGGGTGTTGTACCATTCCGGTTGGGCAGCCAATTGGTTGGTGCGCGCCATCATCGCTTCGAGGAGCGCGCGCTGTTTGTGGGGCTCGACCACGGTGGGGAAGAGGTAGACCCTGTGATCGCGTGCATTGGTGCGCAGCCCGAGCAGGTCACGCTCTGTCGCCCAGACGAGATAGAGTTCGAATTCGTTCCACAGCCCGGCCCAAGGATGGTAGCGCTCACCCTTCTCGCGGCGGGCCTCGAAGGAGGCCATGAGGAAACGGTTGTCGCTGAACTCGAATCCGACCATGGTGTGGGCCAATCCTTTCAGCTTGTGGAAGTGATCGATGACGTACCAGATCCCCTTCAGGTCATCGATTTTGAACGACCAATCGTCCCACCGTTCATCGAAATCGCGGGTCGCCCTCCACGTGAAATCGCGGCGATTGTGTAGGGTGACCTTCTCCTCGCCGATGCTGAAGGTTGGCAATTCAGCACAGTCCGCGACCCAGTCGCGGTCGATTCGCGCCTTCTGCCGCCCGATGGCGAACCACCAGAAATTGATCAGCAGCAGGAGGATGGCCGCACCCATGCCGACGAGGAGGCGGGTCTGCATCGCTCACTCCTCTTCCACGGCCGGCGGTCGCTCCGAGAGCAGGATTGAGATCGGTCGTGTCTCGGGAATGTTGCCGAGGACGATCTTGGCGATGACGGCCATCGGCACCGCGAGCACCATGCCCATGATGCCCCACAGCCAGAACCAGAAAGCGGTGACCAGAAGGAGGACGACCGGGCTGATGTCGAGACTGGCGCCGAACATCTTGTTCTCGATGAATTGGCCCCAGACCTGCTGATTGGTGATGAGCACGCCGATGAGGATCAACGCCGTCACCGGTTCTAGCGTGAGAAGGGCGAGAATGGCGGGCGGGATGAGCGCGAATAGACTGCCGATGTAGGGCACATAATTCAGCAGAAAGGTGAGGGCAGCCCACAGGAACCAACCCGGGACACCGGTGATGAGCAGCAAGAGTCCGGTGACGGATGCGGTGCCGAATGAGACGACAGTTTTGACGACGACATAGCGATTGACGCCTTTTCCGATGTCGACGACCATCTCGCCGAGTTGGGTGTTGAATTCTGCTGGGTATGCCGCAGCGAGGCGCTTGGGGAGGGTTTCCGCCTCGAGGATGATGAAGACGAGGAAGACGAAGACGGTGAAGGTCAGGGTGAGGAATGAACCGACTTCACCGAAGATCGACAGCAGCAGAGATTCTGCCGCCACATCTGTGACGGCCGATTCCAGACCGACGAAGGTCAGGGTGATGCCGAAGATTTCGCGCCCTTCGTACTGGGCCATCAAGTCCTGCACTTTTTCGACGTGGTCGGGCAGGGTATCGGCGAAGGTTGAGACGTCTTGATACAGCCACCAACCGGCGCCGCCGATGAGGGCGGCCAGAGCGCCGACCACCGCGGCATAAGCGGGGAAAAGCGGGACGCCGCGGCCGTTCAGCCAATGGGCGCCGGGGGCGAGCAGGAAGAAGATGAACACGGCGATGATGAAGGGCTCGATGACCGCTCTCAGATGGAGCAGGGCGAGGATGCCGAGGGTCAGTAGAATGGCGCAATGTGAAGCGGTGCGCACGCGGTGATCAAATTCGGATGTGGTGATTCCCATGCCGCCGAAGGCGGCACCTGCAACCTTTGAATCCGACCCCGGCCAGAAGGGCTGAGAGTGCGGTTTTCTCACCCTTGGAAGCGCAGCCATTGGGCGGTTTCGGCATCCCACCAATCGACTTGACCGTCGGGTTGTTGACGCCAATGGATGCCGGACTCGTCGACGTGGCTCGGCAGCCCATCGCTATCGGGTGTGACGGGTGCATCTTCCCACATCTCATCCTCAGTCTTGGATTCCCGATCGATCATCCTCGAGGCCAAGATGCCTACGAGCAGAGCGATGATGAAGCCGCCGACGCCGACGGCGGCGATCGAGGCGGCGGGGTTGAACAGCAGGGGTTCGGGTTCGTATTCCGCACCCTGTGAGACCGAGGGCCAGCGATCGGGGTCGCCGCTGGCATTTCGCACCTCGATGCTGGCATCGTCCGCCGGTGGCAAGCGAACCAGGTTGAGGGCGACGGTGGTCTCACGGCCCTGTGGACTGGTCAATGTGGCGCGGACCTTGTGCACGCCAGGGGCCCACATCGTGCAGTCGACACGCGCCTCAGCGTCGATGTGAAGCCCTTGCTGGGCGGGGTCGATGAGGGTCCAACGCACGCCCATCTCGGGCATCTGAGTGCCCTCGGCCGCCTCGATGATCATCTCGCACGGTGTGCCGGCCTCGGTTGCGCGTCCGGTCACATTGACGGCGAAGGCGGGCGGCGGATGGACGTGAATCCTGAACGAGAGTGACATGCTGGTCGACATGCCGAGCCCATTGCGATAATGCTCGGTCAGGGTGTAATCCCCGGCTGGCCATCGGCTGCAGTCCAAGGGGGTTTCATGCTCTCCAACCCACCACGGAACACCCTGAATCGAGACGACGCCCATCGTGCCGTAATGGGCACCGACCTGATCTGAGGAGACGCGGTGCACAAGGCAGGTATCACCGGTGAAAATCAACGGAGCGGATTCCAACTGCATGGAGAGGATGGGGGGCGTAAGGCTTGCGACAAGGGTGTGGCTGCCGAGGTGTGCATCGTGCACCACCGTGCCCGTCTCCGCATCCCAAACGCGCAGCCAGACGTCGAAGTCGCCATCCGCCCAGGCCTTGATGGTCGTCTGGATGTTGAAGGTCTCACCACCTGCGAGGCTCGTGTTATTCCAGAACGAAATCGACAGGTCCTCATTCTCGGCGATGACCTCGACGGCGATCTCGGCGGATATCGCCGTCGTGCCGATCGATGCCGTGACCCGAACGATGTCGAAGTCACCGTCGCTATCCTCATCCAAATGATCGGCTCGCGAATCGTTGATGACGATGTGGCTCGCATCCTGTGCGCTCGCCATTCCAGAGAGCAAGGGCACGATGAGCAGGGCCAGTCCGAGGGCGAGCAGGCGTTCACGCATCCATCTCACCCCCATGTTCGAGCAGGACTTCTTCGAATCCGACATCCCCCGTCTCCTGACGGCGCATCATGCGCAGTGTGAAGACGGTGACGAGGAAGATGAACAACGGCCAAGCGAAGGTCAACAGGCTGGCGGCCGGATCGCTGCCCATCAGGGCGAGTTGGCTGCGCACGGGGCCATAGGCATCCGAGTAGCCGTCACGGTTGCTGTCCGGACAGCCCTGCAGGTCGATGGTTGAATGGCCGGGACTCGACGGGCAATCATCTCGCAGACGACCGATCGGATTGTCACCGAAACCATCGCCATCCGCATCGGCCCACTGGACGCGATTCGTCGGGAAAGCATCGCCGTCTCCATCCGGAGAGGCCGCCCATTGATCATCGGCGTCGGAGTAGCCATCACCATCGGTGTCGGGACAGCCGAATCGGTCGATCAGGGAGACACCGGCACTGACCGGTGAGCGCGGGCAAGCATCGGGCTGATGCCCATTCGCATTGTCGCCGAAGCCATCGCGGTCATCATCCAGCCATTGGCTGGCATCGTGGGGGAATCTGTCGCCTTGGTCCGAGTGGGAGTCGCCATCGGTGTCCGTACAACCGAATCGGTCACCACGACTGGTGCCGGGCGTGTCGCGGCAGCGGTCGCCCTCGAAGCCGGTCTGCTCATCTCCATAGCCATCGCCATCGGCATCCTCCCATTGGCTCGCATCATCGGGGAAGGCATCGGCGATCCCCGCGGGATGGGGCAGCCAACCGAGGACGATGTTCGGGTCGGAGGAGCCGTCACCATCGCGGTCCGGGCAACCCCATCGGTCGCGTGTGCTCGAGCCGGGGGTTGCGACGCAGGCATCGGGCTGCCAGGCGCCGAGTTCGGAGTTGTCACCGAAGCCATCACCATCGACATCGTGCCATTGTGTGCGGCACAATTCGCCACAGTTGGAGCCGGCCCCACCGGGGAAAGCATCGGCAAATCCGCCGGGATGGGCGGGCCAGTCGAAGTCCGGGTTGGACCAACCATCGCCATCGAAGTCCGGGCAGCCAAAGCGATCCTCAAACGAGGACCCCGCCCTTGAAACACAGGCATCGGCCCGATTTCCAGAGGCATTGTCGCCGAAGCCATCGCGGTCGTAATCCGCCCATTGGGTGGCATCGTCTGTGAAATTGTCAGCTTGGGAATCACCCGCACCGTTGTTGTCGCCATAGCCATCGCCATCCGAATCGGTCCATTGGGTTGGATTGTCGGGGAAGATGTCAGGGGCATTGCCCGACAGGTTGTCACCGAAGCCATCGCCATCCCGGTCGTAGTGCTGGGTATGGTCGGTGGGGAAGGCATCCGCGCCATCGAATTCCCAGGTCCAGTCCTCATCGGGGTCGGACCAGCCATCGCTATCGAGGTCGGGACAACCCAGCCGGTCCATGCTGGAGGTGCCAGCGGTCAGCGGGCAGTAATCAGGATTGGTTGCATTCTCGACGTATTCACCGACACCGAAGGCGGTATGCGTGCCATTCCAAGCGCCATCCGCCCAGTTGTCGCCGTAGCCGTCGCGGTCCTCATCGGCCCACTGGGTATCATCCTCCCAGAAATGGTCCGCGTCGTTTTCGATCGTCCAAACAGGTCCCCACTCGCCCCATTCATCGGGGTCGGACCAGCCGTCGTTGTCGCGGTCTGGGCAGCCGAGGCGGTCCTCGCTGGAATCACCCCAGTGGAGCACGCAGCTGTCAGCGTCGACCCCATTGGCGTTGTCACCATAGCCATCCGAATCTCCATCCGCCCATTGACTGGGCTCATTGGGGAAGGGATCACCCATGTCCGACCAGCCATCGCCGTCGTTGTCGACGCAACCCGTGACGTCCTGTGTTGACGTGCCCGCGGTCTGTGGGCAATCATCGGTAGCATCGTAGAAACCATCCATGTCACTGTCGCGCTGACCCGTGTCAACGTTGACGGTGACGGTGTAATCATATTCATCCGCGAACCATGAATCCTCGGAGATCATCTCGATGTAGGTGAACCCGGGTTGGCCGAGGTGACGGATAGAATAGACGCCGCCGCTGGAGGGGGTGTGGGTGCCGCCATCCTGGGTCAAGTTATCCCAATAGAGGCGCAGGCGTGGATCACATCCACCATCCCAGGCCTGACATGTGAGACTGATCGAAAAGTCGACCTGATCCCCGTTGATGACAGCGGCCTTCATGAAATCTCGACGATCGCCGCTATAATCGACCGCACCGCTCAATGAGGACCCATCGAGGATCTGGTCAGCACCACCGATCGCATCGTTCGCTTCGGCGGATGCCGTCGGCAACGAGCCGAGTATGAAGAGCGCGAGAACGGTCCACAGGGCGCACCTGCGGAGGACCGACGTTCTGGTCATCGGGTGCCGGAGGCACCCGCACACGTAAGGGCGTTGTGCCGACAGGGACATTGCCCTCAGAGCTGGGTATCGTCGTTCGGGCCCCATTCAGTGCGGGTTCGGTTGAGGCCGAATCGCTTCCAGAAGAAGAAACGGAAATTGAGGAATCCATCGCCCCAAGTGTTGATTTCGGCATCGCCGACACGAACGCGGTAGGGCACGCTGACCTCGACGGCCTTCTTGCGGCCAAAACAGCGGCGCGCGTTGATCTTCATCTCCTCGGAGAGTGGCATTCCATCGTGGGTGGGACGCATCTTCATGTTGTCCATGATTTCCTTGTGAAAGACCCACATTCCACTCTGCGAATCGTGGATGCCATTCCAGAACAGCATGCGCATCGTCACCGAGAGGCCCCAGTTGCCGAATCCGTGCAGGCCGGACATGGCGCCTTCCTCGGCGCGACGAAGGCGGTCACAGGTGATGAATCTCAGGTCCTCTTCGACGAGTTTTCGCACCAGGCCCGGCACCTCTTCGCCCGGATAGGTGCAGTCGGCATCGAGGGTGACGATGATCTCGCCGGGGGCGAGGGCAAATCCGGTCCGGTAGGCCCGGCCGTAGCCCTTGCGCGGCTCGAGAACGACCCAAGCGCCCTCCTCTGCGGCGAGCTCGCGGGTGCGGTCGCTGGAATTGCCGTCGATGATGAGGAAATCGAGTTTCTCACACCATCCATCATTTGGAATCGAACGGATCGTATCGACGATGGCCGCCTCTTCATTTCGCGTCGGAATTACGACTGTCACGTGTACTGGAAGCATCTCTGCCATGTCCATCCCCACACCCGCGGATTGTGAAGGCCGATTTGAATGCAACCATTACCGGCTTGAGCCGAATGAGTTCAAAACGGGGGGCCTTGCAGGGCCCTTTGGAGGTCGCCCATGCACATCGCAATGCTGTCCGGAGAGTATCCGCCGCGTTGGGGAGGCATGGGCTCCACCGTGTTCCATCTCGCCGGTGCATTGGTGAAACAAGGGCACCGCGTGACCGTCATCACACGCAGGGACAAAACGGTCGAGCGAAATCCGCAATCCATCCCTCAGCAGGAGGGGGTCTCCGTGCTCTCGGTCAAGTGGGCGCCGCTGCCGATGGCCTTCACCGTCTCCTATGGAAAATGGGCGCTGCGGGAACTTCTGCGCGTTCACGCGCGGAATCCGGTCGATGCGGTCCATGTGCACGCGCCGATGATCTCGTGGAAAGAGAAGCAGTATCGCATGGTTCGAGAGCGGGTCGGGCCGGTCATCACGAGTTTGCACGGTTCATGGTTGGGCGAGCGCGATGGGATGAAGCGCGCGGCGAGACAGGGCGAGTCGGCCGTGTGGAAAAATCCGAACGACCTCGCCATCCTGCTGACGGCGGGATACTATGCGAAATACGAGCGCGCCGCGGTGCGCGCCTCGACGATTTGTGTCGCCAACTCAGAGGCCACCAAGGCCGATTTCGTCGCCCGATACGACCCGCCGGAGAATTGGCGGTGTGAGGTGGTCCGTTGGGGCGTGGATACGCGCATGTTTGTGCCACTGCATCGCGATGATGAAGATTCGATGCTGGCCCATGAAAAAATGCGGCTTCGCTATGGAGAACCGGATGAGAGAGCCCTCGCCGGCGAAGCCCATACCGAGACGCCGCTGCTGCTCGCTGTGGGCCGTCTGGTCGCGCGCAAAGGGTATCGGACGCTGATCAAGGCGATGCCGAAGGTGCTCGCCTCACACCCGCGTGCCCATCTGGTCATCGTCGGTCGTGGCCACATGAAACGGACGCTGGAGAAGCAGGCGAAACGCTTGGGCATCCAACATGCGCTGACGATTGAATCCGGCCTGCCCTTCGAAGATCTTGCCCAATTATTCCGCAGTGCGGATTTGGTCGTCTATCCCTCCTACTACGAGGGCCAAGGTCTGATTCCGCTCGAGGCGATGGCCAGCGGCACCCCGGTCGTGACCGTCGATGATGGGCCGCTGCCCGAGATGGTCGATGACACCGTCGGCGGGCTGTTCGACATTGACCGACCGGAGACCCTCTCCGAGGCGATTCACACCCTTCTCTCGGATGATGAAGCGCGCCAACGCATGGCGGGAGTCGGCCGTCGACGGGTCTTGGATGAATACACCTACGCGCTCAATGCCGAACGCTATGCTGGCTTCTATGCGAGCCGCTGATCAGGGTTCGCCGAAGTCGCTCATCGCCGGTGGTGCATCGGCTTCGAGGTCAGGAATGTCGGGGGCGGCCTCCTCATCGCCGAGGTCGAAGCCGCCGGAGCCGCGCCCAAGGCCGCCACCCCAGGACTCAATGAGTTCGAGATCCGCAGCCAAGCGCCGCTTGTTGCGCAGCACGACAAGGCCACCGATGAGGGCGAGAACGAGCAGCAGTCCGATGATGCCGACCACCGCATCGGATCCGAGAATCGAGGCAAATCCACTCAGCCCACTCGCCTCGTGAATCGGCAGCGTCTGCTTGACGACATTCGAGGACATCTCTCCATCGGCCGCCCACACCTCGACGCTGGCGAATCCGCCGGCACCGATGGACGCGCTGACCACGCCGCTGTAGATGCCATCGCCGGCGATGTGGTCCTGCCCATTGCCATCGTCGAGAAGTTCGAACTCAAATTCCTGCCCACTGGCGATCAGAAGGCCGTTGACAGAGCCTTCCAATTGGGTCGTACCATCCGCATCGCTGAGTAGCACATGGACGATCATGCTGTTGTCTGAATCCGCCTCCAATTCAGCGAGGTTGACCTCCAATTCGGAGAGCACGGGATTGGACGAGCCGACGGTGACGTTGACCCAGGCCGTGTCGGAGACCATGTTAGAATCGCGCACGGTGAGTGTGTAGGTTCGGACCCCCGGTCTGACCCATTGGCTGAAATCTTCATCGTTGGCCAAGGTGACCAATCCCTCCGCGGTGACCTCGTGCCACAGATATTGGCGAATGTCATCATCCGCATCCCATGACGATGAGCCGTTGAACTCCAGCCAGCCGCCCGGTTGGATGTATTGGCCCTCGACCAGAGAGGAGATGACCGCGTGTGGTCCGGTTGGATTGACGTGAAGAATCTGGGTGTGAATTCTCGACAGCCCAGTCGCATCCGTGAGGTTGAACGTGAGCGTGTGAACGCCGGCTGGCAACTCGTCATCATACCAGTAATCGGTGGTGCCGTTCTCAACGATGGGTTCCTCGAGCAGATTGCTGGAGACATTGACCCAGAATGCATCGCCATCGGGGTCGAATGATGATCTGAAATCGAAGAGGATTGGAGCGTCAGAATTGACCTCGATTCCCGGGATCGGGCTGGTCAGAATGAGCACCGGTGCGCTCTGTGATACATCGATCAAAATGCTGGAGATGGAGGGCGCATTGACCCCGTCATCTACTGTGAAATTGAGGGTCTGCAAGCCTGCGGGCAGCCGTGATGTCAACGTCCAATCGGTACCCAGTGCCCCGTTCACGAGGCTGGAATCCCAGCGAACAGCGACGTTGTCGACGTTCGGCACAAACTGATCTGAGCAGATGTGGCTCGCCGCCCATGCATCCGAGAAGAATTCGCAGGGCAATTCCCAATCTCCGCTGCCGCCGGAGGCGAAGGTGTGCAGGACACTGGAGTCTGTCGAGAAGTCTACATGGCTGCTGATCATTGCCGTCGCCGGGGTATTCTCGACCACAAGGGTCTGCGTGAGCGTGCGCCACTGGTCGATGTGCTCGGACCGGTCATCGGATAGAGAGAGGCTGATCTGGTGGTTGCCCGCGGGCAATCGACCCATCCACTGCAGGTCGTTGAGGTCGCCATCATCTGGCAATTCACCGAGCAGATCACTCGTCCATTTTGCGATGATGCCATCGCCTTCGGGGTCGGTCGAGTCCGTGCCATCGAGCACGACGCTGAAGGCCGATGTATTGCCGATTCGCGAGACGGTGAACTCGGGCGTGGGCAGGTCGTTGACCAATTCGATCGCATAGATCAGGTCCACGGCCGGATTGACCCCATCGGTCACGGTGATCGTGTAGTCGAATTGGGTGATGGATTCCGACGCATCGGCGAAACTCTCATTCCACACATCGCAAAGGAAGGGGGGACCTGACGTCGACCGGTAAGATACCGTGACCTGACAGGTGACATCGTCGCCTTCCGGGTCATATGTGCCGCTCATGTTGACATCGAGGTGGGCCGTTCGATACATCCGAAGGATGCCGTCGAAGCCGACGCCAGGCTCGAGCAGGATGTCGATCACGGGTGGGAGATTGCGGAGTTCAAGATCGCGGCTCTCGTTGGCACAATTGCCTTGATCATCGCAGACCTCGAGCGTGATGACGTGGACCCCATCGGTCAGGGTCGTGCCGTTGCCATCGTTGACGGTGAACAGGTCATCGCCGCTGAATAGGCCATCGATGCTGCTGATCCAGGTGAAGGTGATCGGATCATCATCGAGGTCCCACGTATCCGAGGCGTTGAACAGCACCTCGGCCCCACTGCCGAAGACATCCTCATCGAGCGGTGTATCCCAAACGATGAGAGGGGCCTGATTGGTCAGGGTGATGACACATGTGACACCCGGTGAACCGTAGGGGTGGACCCGGTCCGTCGGCATTGGTGTTGCAGCCCCCGAATCGGAGCGCTGGCCATCGTATTCACAGCCGATCCAATGGTCCGTCCAGGTGCCGGTGCTGATGAAGTCGGTGCGCTGTGCAAGGAAGGGCCCGAGCACAACATGACCCGAGTAGGGCATGGTGTGGGTCTGGTCGACCTCAACTTGTGAGAAAGAGAGGTTGACGACCGCGTTGGGCAGGCCGTGTCCCTGTTGATTGAGCGCCCAGACGTGCATGGTCCACATCTCATCGACCAGACTCCCCGGTCCGATATTGAGGTTGCCGAGCGCGCCCGAATCGATCCACCGGACGGTGCTCGGTGAGCCGGTCAGATCGAGGGTGACGACGCTTCCCTGAGTCGTCTGGGTCATGTTGATGGTCGAATCCCGGATGTTGATCTGGCCGCTGCAGGCGGACAGGTCGACATCGGCCATGATGAGCAATTCGAGGTCGTTGATGTCCAGGCAGTTGGCACCGGACAGGGTCGAGGCGGATAGCGCGCTCGTGCGCGCATCGCTACTACCATCCCATGACAGGCCGTTGTGGGTGCCGTTGAGAACGAGGCTTGAGATGCGGGCCTCGGTATCCGTCAATTGAACGATGGGTCCGCTGCGGTTGGCTTGGACATTCAAACCGTGGATGTCGACCCAGCCGGGGAAATTGAGGTCGGTATTGTCGACCTCGACGGCCAGCGCACCATTGCCAGGATCGGTGACGGAGAGGTCGTGCATCTGGATGTCGACGCTATCCTCGATACGCAGGCCACCCCAGGCATCATTCGTCGAGGAACAGCGGGTGCAAGAGACGTTTTTCGAGCCGCTCATCAGGTCATTGGATTTCTCAAAGTTGAGACCAAATCCATCGGCGGGGAGGAAGGCACTGCCGCCGTTTCGCTCGCTCACCACATCGTAGAGTTCGACATTGCTCGAATCATAGATGCGCAGTCCGTTGAGGCCGTTGTCCGCCAGATGGATGTCGGATACATCCGGATGTGCCTCGCGCGCCCACAGGCCGACCCCGGTGTTGTTGTCGGCGGTCCAATGATGGCCCTGTAGACTCGTCTTCCACAATTGGATGCCGTGACCGGGGCTGCCGGAGACGCTGAGATTGCGAATCTGCGGTGCCCAGTTCGAGGAGCGGATGAAGACGCCCGAGCGGTCATTGTTGCTCAGCGCGGTGGGGTTGCCGCTGTTGATAATCGTCAGATTGTCGACGATGGTCGCGGAGTCGATCATGTAGGCTTTGAAGCCGTTGCAGCGGTTGTCGATGGCGCGTGAATCACTGATGTCCACCCCACTGGTGTTGACGCCGATGGCGTGGAAGCAAAGCCCGGGGGTCTTGGCATTCGGCCCGCCCGTGCCACTGACTTCGAGATCCGAGAAGATGGCGTTCAGAGGCGTATTCCAGTTCGAGGTATTATCCTGCTCGACATGGACACCGCGGTACATGCTGTTGGTTACCGTCGCATCGCGGAAGGTCGGTCGGGTCGACCAAGTGGCCGTGATGTGGCGCACCCAGATGCCGTTGTCCGAACGGTCGACGCTGGTGTTGTCGAATAGGGCGACACTGTCCTCGACCCAGATGCCAGCCGGCAACCAACCACCGGTACCGAGCGCCGAGATGTTCGAGATGGCGATGTCGCGCAGGTAGCCCTGAGAATTGCCCCACATGTTGATCCCGCGTGTGGTCAGGCCGTCCATGGTGGCCCCAAGGACGAGGGGATTGCTTCCAGCGCCGATCGATAGGCCGATTCCGTATCGATTGTTGACCGAGGAGGAGGCCACATCCTGGCCGCCATCCTGGACCGTGAGGCGGCGGATGGTCGGGTCTGCGCCATTGAATAGGTCGATACCGATGTAATCCGGATTGTCGAGATAGAGGTCGTCCATCGTCGGATCGCTATCGTAGACCGTGATGCCCCACTCGGCCTCCTCGATCACCAGATGTGAGAGCACACTGCCGCGGCCGCGACTGGTTGCGTTGAACTGGATGCCCTCATGAGAGAGCGCATTCGCATCGATCGTGATGGTGACGGGGTTGGCTGCAGTGCCCGTCACATCGAGCTCGCCCTCGACGTAAATTCGAACGCCATCCGTCATCTGGATGGTCGCGCCGGCGTCGATGACCAAGGTGTCACCGGCGGCGACGGTGTAATCGCTGGTCAACGTCAGCACGCCAGACCAGGTCGTCGTGGCACGACCCGTGGACTGGGAGGGCATTTCACCCTCGAGCGCAGCGGGAACCATCGGCGTCCAGGCGGCGAGAAGAAAAATGGCGATGAGGCCGTGAACAGTTCTCATCCGACCCACCATGTGCCTGTGCGCGCCTCCCATTCCATTGAATGCTTTCGGCGTCCGGTTCGCGGCTTTTGGAAGGAGAAATCGGCCATTCTGGACTGTCGGAGACATTATGGTTGATTGACCGCGCGAGGCGGTTCAGAGGGAACATCGATGCACACGGCTTTCGTCCTTTTCAAGACCGAAGCGGGCATGGAAAGAGACGTTTTCATGGCCCTCACGGACATGGATTCGATCACTGAAACTCACGCACTGTACGGTGAATATGACCTCGTCGCCCGGGTCGAGGCTTCCGACGCCAAGGCGCTGACGAAGATGCTGATGGGCGACCTGAGATTGGTCGGTGGCGTCAGGGAAACCGAGACGCTCATCGTCGTCGATTACTGAGGTGACCAAACATGGCAGTCGGATTCATTCTCATCACCACAAAGCCTGGCTTCGAGACCTCGGTCCGAAAGGCGCTCGATGCCGTTGAACTCGTCACCGGCCGCTGGACGGTCTTCGGCGAATACGATGTCTTCGTCAAGATCGAGGCCGAGGACGAGGTCGACCTGACCCGCACCATCATCGAGGATGTTCGCGCGATTGACGGGATCGTCGACACGCGAACTCTGATTGGCGCAGAGGTTTGAGCACCGCGGAAGGTTCATCCCCGAGTCGCTGCATCCGGGAACCATGCTCCCCGACACCCTGCACCTGCTCGACAGGTCAGACCGTCGCGGCTATGCATCGATTCTCGCCCATATGGCCTCCACGGATGGCGATATCTCGGTCGAGGAACTCGCCACATTTGAGGGACGCTTGGGCAATGCCCTGATCGCCCCAATGAGTCGAAAGGACCTCCGCCTGGAACTGAAAAGACCCAAGCCGATCGCCTTGGCCGCCCGCGAGATGAGTGAGGAGTCGCTCATGCTTGCACTGCGCGATGCATTGTTGCTCGCCGCTGCCGACGGCGTCTTTGAAGCGCGTGAGAAGGAATTGATTCGCAAAATCGCTGACGAAGCGGGGGTCTCCGATGAGGAGCTCGAAGGGCTCTATATCTGGGTCGATGAAGGGTGGGCTTGGATGCGCCGCGGACGCGGACTGCTCGGTCTCGAAGCCGAGGAAGGCATGTACCAAATCGTCCACGAAGATGAAAAGGAGGTCGAAGAGGTGGAAGCAGAGGCGGAAACCGAAGAGGCAGAACCCGACGTGGGAGAAGTGGAGGATGAGGACCCCACCGACACCTTCGAGGAATCCGATTACGATGTCTTCGAAGACATTGAAGAGACCACCGACATGAAAGGCATTGATTTCGGTGGGGATGAGGACGACAAGAAGCGTCGACCGACCCGTCGCAAGTGATCATAACGAGCGGTGCAACCGCGTCGTGAGCGTTCGAGCAGCACGTGGACATTCCGCCGTGCGCAATCGCAGCGCGGCCTCTCGCCAGCAAGCGATTCTCTGGGATTCATCCAACCGGCCCTGCCAGAACCAGCGCAGGGCGTCGAGGCGTCGTCCCGCTGCCTGATCCAATGGCAACGGGATGGCCTGCAGACCTTCGAGCGTGGTGGCGGCACCGGGCGGGTTGGAACGGGCCTGGGCTTCGACCAACGCCAGCCCGAGCGCGACGCGTTGGATGGGGGCGTGGGTGCGGGAAACCAATCGCCGCATCGCACCCTCCGCCTCGAGTCTGGCCGCGCTGTCGGCATCCGACATGCGCAGGCGTTCGATGTGGGCCAGACGTTCTGTCAGTGGGTCCTCGCCACCGGCGAGGTCGGCGAGGTCCTTGCGGACCGCAGCCGCGGTCTCGCCATCGTCTCGCAACATGGCGATACGATGGCGCAATATGGCGATCAGCACAATCGCGGCGCGCTTCTTGGCATCTTCGAGATTGCCGATGCGAACATCTGCCAATCCTTTCTCGACCGCAGCGAGGTCGCCGACCTCATCGGGCAGTCGATCGTCCAACCGCCCCGAAAGACCCGAGAGATGCATGTGGGCGGCCTCGGATTTCGTCGCCACCGCCATCGCGGCCGCCTCGGCCGCCTCGGCCGCATTGAGGTCTCCGTTGGTCCTGTGGAGACGTGCGCGCAGGATGTGATCATCTTCCTCCAAGGCCCGAAGGTGGGTCGCGGCGTGATCGGGTTCACCTCGGTCGAGTGCCAATCGTGCGGCCAATCGTCGCAGTGCCTGCGCCTCGGGCAGGGCGTGAAGGGCGTCGTCCAGGAGGGCAGCCGCAGCCGCGCTCTGGGTGAGAATCTCTGCCTCGTGTTCGAGGATGAAGGCCGAGGGGTCCTGACCGGACATCGTCAGGTGGTGGGCCTCGAACCAACGCGCCTCGGCCCCGACGACCGAGGACCAGCGCGTCGCAGCGACGGCGTGAAGGTCCTCGGGAACGGTCCACGCCACCCGGCGGACGTTGCGAATCAGATGTTGTACCTCGAGTCGACCCTGCGGCCAGCGCAGCAAGGCCGCGGCGTCGAGCGGCTCGAAATCCAGATCCCCCACATCATCCGCCAGCACCGGGCGCGGTTCACAGGAGAGCGCATCGAGCACAGCCCGCTCATCAGTGTCCAATCGGGAGAGGACGGTCTCCTCGACAAAGGCCTGCACCGCATCCCCCGCCTCGGGCAACTCATCCGCGGGCGTCCACAGGTGGAGGGCGAGCGGGTGTCCATCCAGGGCTTCACAGACGTCGGCAGCGACCTCAGCATCTACGCCTTCACCCAGCAACTTCGCAGCCGATTCCGAATCGAGGCCCTGCAGGGTCATCGCGCCGGGGAAGGGGGATGGCGCACGGATGCCGATGGCCACGTGCGGCAAGCCGTTGAGCAACGCGTGCACACCGTCGACGTGACGATCGTGTACATCCTGAACCTCGTCGGCGATCAGCCGGTGGCCGGCGAGCATCTCGATTTGTGCTTCAAGGTCGATCGGCGCATCCTCAATCTCGAGCCAAGCCGCTGTCAGGGAACGCGCATCCATGGCGGCGTCCATGGCGACGTATCGGGCCTCAGGAATCGCCTGTAACAATGCGGTTTTTCCGATGCCTGGCATGCCCGTGAGAACGATGGAACCGGACGACATCGCCGTGATGATTTCAGCCAATTCAACCGAGCGGCCGAGCAGACCTTCCCGCTCGGGAAGATCCATCTTCAGACCTGCACCGCCGACCAGTGCACTGGCTTGATGCCGGCCCTTGACGGTCAGGTGAACGACGTTGCGCTTGCGCGTTCCACCGCCGATCACGTGGGCGGTCCGCGAGTGGATTAGTCCCGCTTCATCAAGTGCCTTCAGCGGCTCGTGCAGGGCGCTGCGCACCAGACCGAGCGATTCGGCAAGACCCGGTAGCGAGAGTTCCCGAGGCACATCCCACGCCGCCTCCATCTCCACGGGATGGCGGGCGAGGAGTCGCAGGATCCTTGCCTGAGACTCGGGCAGCATGGACCCGCTCAGCGCCCCTCTCCCACATGACCCTTCACCTCGGTGGAGCCATTCGAGTATTTGCACAAATGACTGCACTCCCACCGCTGGCGGGCGGATTCGCGGGTAGATGTAGGAGTGAAGGTTGATGCCCGGTCGCGCCCCGTAGGGGCGCCGAGGCTCGCCGATGCCCGTGGACCCGAGGACCCTGCACCTGCCGTCGCAGCCCGGGGTCTACCTGTTCAAAACGGTCGAAGGACTGGTGCTCTACGTCGGCAAGGCGACGAGCATCTCTGAGCGTGTGAGGTCCTATTTCGCCAAGAATCCGGACCGCGAGATGATCCCGACCCTCGTCGCAGAGGCCGGGCATGTCGACTGCATCGTCACGCGGTCGCCGAACGAGGCATTGATCCTTGAACGTCAACTGATTCGAGAGCATAAGCCGCGATTCAATTCCCTGCTGAAGGATGACAAATCCTACCCCTTCATCGCCATCACGAATGAGGCTGTGCCGCGCGTCCTCTACACGCGACACCCGCCCGAGGGCGCGCGCCTGTGGGGGCCATTTCCCGATGCCGGCGCTGCCAAACGCGTCATCCAACTGCTGCGCCGACACTTCGGCATTCGCGACTGCAAAGAATTGCTGCCACAGGGCTGTCTGGCGATGCACATCGGCCTGTGTGCAGGCCCCTGCATCTCCACGGAAGGCTATGCGGAACAGGTCAAGGCTGGGATGCGCGTGCTCGACGGCGATGCGGGAGAACTCATCGATGAACTCGAGATGGAGATGGATGCGCACAGTGCAGCGATGCGCTATGAGACCGCGGCGCGGACGCGTGATCTCATCGCCTCGGTCCGAAAAACGCTGAGCCAGCAAATCATCCACTCGCGATTCTATCAGGACTGTGACGCGATCGGATTCGCCGCCAGTGGCGATCTCGGCACCGTGGTGATCCTGTCCGCCGAGGATGGCATCGTCGTCGGTCAGGTGCAATATCCACTGATGCACCGCGGGGATGTAGCGGAATCGGTCAGTCGAGTACTGGCGGAGCATTACGACCAGCGCCGCCCCCCAAAGACCGTCCTCGTGCCCCAACCTCTGGGGGAGTGGATGGACAACTGGATCTCAGCCAAACGCGGCACCGCGGTCGAGGTTCGCAATCCACGGCGCGGAGAATTGGCCCGCCTGCGCCGCATGGCCGATGCGAATGCCGAGGCGCAGGTGATGCGACACCAGCGCAAGGAGAGTGGCAGCCTCGAACAGCGCGCCGCCGACGATGGTGCAACGCTGCTCGGCGTCGAGCGACTCGACCACATCATCTGCTTCGACATGGCTCAACTACAAGGCACCGAGCGGGTCGGTGCCAGCATCTGCTTGCGCAATGGACGGCCCGAGAAGAAGTCCTACCGCACCTACACGGTCAAGGATTCATCCTTGGATGATGTCCGCATGATGCGTCACGTGGTCGAACGCTGGCTCAAACGTCAGGAGATCTGGCCCGACCTCTTGCTGATCGATGGTGGTGAGGTACACCTCGCCGAGATTCACGACCTGCTCTCTGTGCACGGTTTGACCGACCGTGTCCCACTGGCCACCCTGTCCAAACGCGAGGAGACGATTCACCGCATCGATGAAGAGAACCTCGTGCTCGACCGTCGCGGCAGGGTGCTCGTCTACGCCCGCGACGAATCCCATCGCTTCGTCAATGGATTCCACCGAAAACGCCGTTCAAAGAAAGGGCTCTCCGACCCGCTCGAAGCCGTGGAAGGGCTCGGCGCCAAGCGCCTTCAGGCCCTGTTGCGCCATTTCGGCGGTCGCCGCGGCATCGACCATGCAAGCCCGGAAGATCTGGCCACCGTCAACGGTATCGGTCCCGCGTTGGCCGCCCGCATCTGGGCGGAATTGCACTGAGCCCTAGGGGTCATCAAAGGCGAGCAGATCCTCGTAACCCCCGTCCCAATTCTCTCCGGGAATGCTGCCTTTGGAATCCAGACCTGGCAGCGCACCCATCTCGGGCAGACCATCCTCGTCATGGTACGCGTCTTGCAACATGCCGTCCTCACCGACACGCAACTTGGCAAGCCTCTCACCCTCCTCATCGAGCATCGATTCACGCTTGTTCCGCTTGCGTCGGATTCGCAGGAAGATGAGCAGGAGAATCAGGCCGAATAGGCCGCCGATGTAGACGGCGATTTGGCCGAGGATGTACTCGATGCCGACGACCATCTTGAATCGGACCGTATCCGCCTCCGCCTCACAGTCTGACTCGACCTCGCCGGTGCAGATTGGCACGTGATAGGTCAGTGTCTGTCGGCCCTGTGCCTCGGTCAATTTCGCGCGGTCCAAATCGCTGTCGAAGTAGGAAAATCCGAGCCCTCTTGGGAAGGTGATTTTGAATTGAATGGACGGGGTGATGAGCACATCCTCAAAAGATTGCGAGGGTGGAATGACGGTGATTTCGATATCCTCATCGCGCGGCAATTCGATGCCAGAAATGTCTCCCTGTGCGGCCGTGGGAGTGAGGCTGCCGGCCCGCAGCATGGCGTTTGACCAACTATTCATCGCACCTGTGAGTTGAACATCCTCGCCGAGGTACTCCGCATTGATCGTCACCTTGGATACCTCGATGCTGACCGTGATCGGGCGGCGGTCATCCAAGGTAGCCCCGGGGCTCAGGTCGAGTCCGGACAGAGAGGCTGCGACGTTGATGTGGGATACCTCGAGGTGCAATTCTCCATCCTCATTGGTCTCCTCGACCATCGCGCTCATCTCGGCATTGATGCGCTCTTCCATGATGATGCCAATCTCATCGGCGAATCGGTGGAGGCCGGCGCGGTCGAGGACGATCGGGATCTCATCATCGCCGAT
>CAVOCV010000025.1:0-18773 GCA_963694325.1 Candidatus Thalassarchaeaceae archaeon
CGGCCCTGAATCCCTCACCTTCCAGGTCGGCGATAACCCCCAGACTTGGTCCTATGTCCTGTTCGATGCCGAGGGCGACCCGATGGTCCTGACCCTCATCGAAGGCCCGCCCGAGATGGTGGTGGATGGCACGGTTTGGACACTGACATGGCCCCCCATGGAAGTGGGCAATTACACCGTGATTGTCGAGGCGGATGATGGCCGAGACACCGCCCGATTCACGACCCTTGTCGAGGTCACTGCGGAGCCTGTCATCATCGAGGATGTTCCCGGCTGCATGGATGAGACCGCAACGAACCACAATCCATCGGCCACGGTGGATGATGACTCCTGTGTCTTCCCAGAGGATCCAATCGAGGAAGAAGAGGGGGAGGAAGAAGGTGAAATTGATGACCCCGACGACCCCGATGATCCTGATTCTCCCGGCACCAGTGATGGGACCGATGAGGATTCGAAGAAAGCGAAGTCCTCTGATTCCAATCTCACCCTGCTCATTGTAGGCGCGGCGATTCTGGCCGTTGTGTTACTCGCTCTGGCCACCATCATGGTGCTCCGACGCCCCCGTGACATGGACCCCCTCATCCATCAGGAAGCGATGGTCGAAGCCGGCTGGGATCCTCAACCCCCGATCGAGGCACCTGCGATGATGCCGGCACCGATGCCGGCACCGATGCCAGCGGTTGCGGCACCCGAACCGGAGCAGCCGGTTCCGATCGAGGCTCCGACGCCACAGGCCGAGGCACCGAGCCGCGCCAACAGCTACCTGGACCTCGTCGGCGGCGGTGAATACACCAAAGATGAGCGCGGCACGATCTACACCGATCTCGAGGGCTCGGAATGGGTACAACTCGCCGATGACTCATTCGTTCGGCTCAATTGATCCGTTCATCAGCCCTCGACGGCCTCGCCGTCGACCGGCTTGCGCGCGGTCCAAATGGTCGCCATGCCGGGGAAGATGACCTTGGCTTTGACATGGGTGAATCCACACTCCTCCAACATGCGCACGTAGGTTTTGGTGGTGCCGAAATGGACGTAGGTTTTGGTCAGCCATTTCCAGGGATGGTCCTTCATGCGGCAGATGAATCGGGCATAGCCACCGACCCACAAACGCATCCACAATGAGCCGAGGAAGCCGTGCACGCGGTTCATCTTGGCCGGGTCGACAATCACCAGGGTTCCAC
Source organism: Candidatus Thalassarchaeaceae archaeon (assembly GCA_963694325.1). GTDB lineage: Archaea > Thermoplasmatota > Poseidoniia > Poseidoniales > Thalassarchaeaceae > MGIIb-P. The sequence goes on from CAVOCV010000025.1 coordinate 1,182, forward strand.
CCGGCTTGAGCACCCGTCTGACCTCGCCGAGTCCCGCACGTTTGTCATACCAGTCGCGGAAGGAGAACAAGCTGCAGACGCCATCGAAGGCATCGTCCTCGAAGGGCATGTCCTCGGCGGTCGCCTCCACGAAGGTGACGGGTGTGGCCCGGCCGGGGTTGACGCGCTTCTCGGCGACGGCGAGCATCGCGGGGATCGGGTCGAGGCAGGTGAGATCTCGGTCTGGTATCATCTCGGCGAAGGTGCCGGGTCCACAGCCGACCTCGAGGATGCGACCCTTCGCGGGGAGCCGGTCTCGTACCATGCGTCGCCAACGCTTGTCTTGGCCCATGGTGGCGAAGCGATTGATGCGGTCATAGACGGGGATGGTGGCTTCGAGATTTCGCTGGAGTTCAGTCCAATCCGCATCGCCCATGCGTTCCGTGTCCATCGCTCCTCACGGCCTGCAATCGCCTATTTGGTTCAATCCTCAAGACGATTTCTCACAATCGTCGGGGGTCTGGTTCGCAATGGCTCAAGGTTACCATCATAAACCCCTCTCCGGTCGCCCGACTCACCGAAGGTGGAACCTATGGGACGAGCCGATGTTCTTCGCACCATCAAGGACGCTGAGGCGGATGCCGCAGCGACCATTGCCAAGGCTGAATCCGACGCTGCTTCGATCCTCTCCGAGGCTCGAGCCAGCGCCGCTGAAAAGACCTCAAGTGGTCGTCAGGAAGCCGATGCAGAAGCGAACAGCCTGATGGAGAAGTCGCGCAAGGCAGCAGCCAAGTCCGCGACCAAAGTCAGCTCCGAGGGCGACGCTGATCTCGCAGCCGTCCACGAGAACGGTGAATCAAATCGCGATGCAGCGATCGAATCCGTCCTCTCAGCCTTCCGGGGCGCCTGAATCCATTCCTGAGCGGTGGTACCGATGAGCCAATTCACGACAGAATCGATGTCGCGCTTGCTCCTCGCGGGCACGCGTGACCAGTTGCCGACCACCGTCCGTGTGGTCGCCAGCCTCTCCGCGGTGCACATCAACGACTATCCCGGCGACGAGAGCGGTCTTACCCTCGGCCGACCGGAGGAAGATTCCGAAGAGGTCAGTCGAAAGTTGACCCGCCTGCGCAGTTGCGCGGCGCAAATCGAGGTGGACCGCGCCATGGAACTCATGCCCGCGCCCACGGTCCGACGCACCCTCGCCGACTCGGTCGACGATTTGATTGCAGAAGCGACGGCACGATTCGATGAGTTGGATGCCATCGAGGCCGAGATTGGCCAGATTGACGAGGCCGTCTCCGTCCTCTCCCAACTCGCACCGCTGAGCCTTGAACTCGAACTCCTCTCCGGCTATGACTCGGTCACGGCCCACATCGGCACGGTCCGCAATTTGGCCAAGGCCCGCACCGGGCTTGCCGCCCTCGGCAATGCGGTGATCTCTGTGAGCAGCGAGACCGGCAAGACCGGCGTCATCGCGGCCTTCGCGCGCAATGCGGACTCCAAGGCCGTTCAAAGTATCCTGGAAGAGAGCGATTTCCAGCCGATTCAGATTCCCGAGGGCGAAGGTCTGCCCTCCGCGGCCATCAAGGCCAAGGCCGAGCGTGAAGAGGCATTGTTGGAACGCCAAACCGAACTCGAACAAGAGTCCGAGGCATGGTCCGCGGCCAACGGTGGCATGCTCTTCGGTGGCATGGAGCTGCTCGAGCGCGATCTCTCCATTCACACCGCACCCGTGCGCGTGGCAGTCAGCGAGCACGCCTTCATCATGGACGGCTGGGTCACGACCCGCAGTGCCGACGAGGTGTCGAGCACCCTGAAATCGGTGTGCACTTTCGTCGATATCGAGGAATTCGAGGCGCCTTCCCATCACGGACATGGTGATGATGACCACGCCGTCGAGATGCCGCCGATCGCCTTCGCACCCCGCAAGTATAGCGCACCCTTCGAGATGCTCACCGATGTGATGGGCCGCCCCGAATACGGTCGCATCGATCCGACCATCTTCATGGTCGTCACCTACCCGTTATTCTTCGGCATGATGCTCGGCGACATGGCCTACGGCCTCGCTGTGGTCGGCCTTGCGGTCTTCATGTGGAAGAAATTCCCACTCGACGACACGATGCGCAATGCGGCGGGCTTCCTACTCGCCATTGGCCTTGCCACGGTCGCCTTCGGCTATCTGTACGGTGAGTTTGCTGGATTCGAGTTCCTGCCGCATCTTGATGGTGGGGTATTTGTCGCTGCTGAAGGCGTGCCTGCATGGGTGTCCTGGATGACCGTGCTCTACCCGAACGGCGGCGAGATCCACTACGAACTCACCGGCTACTTCGGCCTGGTACTCGCCTACCCCTTCCACCGGGTCACGGCCAACATGGAGGACCTCATCCTGCTGACCATCTACATGGGCGTGGCACACATCTTCATCGGCCTGGTCCTCGGCTTCCGAGACATCGTCAAGGCGCACGGTTGGGTCGAGGCGATTTTCGAGAAGGGCTCGTGGATTGTCCTGCTGATCGGTGGCTTCCTGTTCAGCTATGCCTTCCTCGTCGCGCCCACTCACACGGATGTGGAATACCTCGCGCTGCTCGACACGGTCTTCACGGTTGGATTGGTGATGACCGGCACGGGCATGGTGATGGTGATGGTACTTCTCTCGCATTATGAGAAGATGGGCTGGGGAATCGGCATTCCGATGGGCGTGCTCGAATCGCTTGGCCTGCTGCCCAAGGTGGTCTCTTACGTTCGTCTATTCGCTGTGGGTGTGGTCGGTGTCAAGATCGCCGCGACGGGCAATGAGATGCTCTATCCGATTTTCGCATCGACCCTGTCGAACCTCGGCGACGCCGGCGCAACCGACCTCGTGCTTTTGCCGATCATCCTCATCGTCTGGCTTCTCGTCCAGTTGTTCGCGCTCGTGCTCGGCGTGTTCAGTCCCAATATCCACACCGTTCGACTCCACTTCGTCGAATGGATGATGCAATTCTACGAGGGCAGCGGCCTGCCCTTCAAGCCCTTTGGCTTCAAACCCGGCCGCGTTGAAATCGAATGATCCCACTCACCCCTTGGAATACAATAAACGGAGGTAATTGAAATGAAGATGAATTTGAAAAATGCGGTGCGGCTTCTGCTCGTACTGATGAGCGTGAGTTTGATCGCCGGTGTGGCCAGTGCGGCCGCTGAAGGTGATGCAATCGCGGAGAAAGACACAATGGCAAAGCTCGGCGCGGGTATCGCTCTCGCCGGCTGTGGAATCGGCACTGGCCTCGGTCAGGGCCAGATTGGCGCCGCAGCGGTCGGTATGATCGCTGAGGACCCCAGTCGATTCGGCCATGCGCTGCTCTTCACCGTGCTGCCTGAAACCGTGGTTCTGTTCGGATTCCTTGCGATGTTCCTTCTGTGACATCGGGGAACCGATACAACACAGCAATAGGAGCGCTACGCATGTCTCTCGAAACACTCGCAGGTGAAATCGGCGACTCGGCCAAGGCCGAGGCAAAGAAGATCACCGCCGCAGCCAAGAAGGAGGCCAAGGGCCTCTCGAAGGATGCGAGCCAGCAGGTCGATGCCTACCGTTCGGACGCCATGTCCAGAGCGGAGCGCAGCAGCCAGCAGCTCTCTGTCGAAACCGTTGCGGCGGCTCGACAGGCAAACCAGCAGCGACTTCTCGTCGCTCGCAGAGAAGAACTCGACGCGACCTGGGAACAGGTCAGCGAAGCGGTCGGCTCTGCCAAGTTCAAGGGTCGTTCCGACCTGATCAAGTCACTCTCGACCGAGGCGCTGTCCTCGGCCGGTGATGGCATGGTCCTTCGCCCGGTTTCCAAAGATCGCAAGGCACTCGAACAGTGTGCCAAGGGCGTGAACTTCGGCAAGGATGTCGATGGCATCGGCGGATTCGTCCTCGAAAGCGAGGATGGCTCGGTCATGATGGACTACCGATTCGAAGGTCGCCTGCGCGATGCGTGGGAAAACAACCTTGGCGACGTCAGCCAAATTTTGTTCGGACAGTGAGGGATTCAGATGGGTGAGATCGCAGTCGGAAAGGGCAACTGGGCAAACGCCTCTGCCCGCAGCAAGGCCCGCAAGGCCAAGCTGATCGACGAAACCCGAATGCGACAACTCATGGTTCAGGGACCCGACACCATCGCGGCGACGATCGGCGAGATCGGCTACCGCAAGGAGCTGGATATCTACGCCGGCCGCCTCGGCGGTGCCGACCTCATCGAGGCGGCGCTCTCACACAATCTCGATCGCGAATTGAAGGAGGTTCTCGGCTATTGCCAAGGCCGCCTCGGTCGCATCGTCGCCGTGTTTTCAACGCGGTTCTCCTACATGAACGCCAAGACCGTCCTCCGTGCGGTCAGTACTGGCGTCTCTCCGGAGGATCTTGCGCACATGGTGATGCCCGAAGAAAATGCACTGAATACCCCGTGGTTGGACATCGCTCGCAACTGTGAGACGTTGGCCGATGCCGCGCACGCGATGCGTGGAACTCCGTGGGGTGCCGGCATGGCGGGCATCGATGCAGATGCGCCGCTCCAAGTGTACGAAGATACGTTGGATCGCCATTACTACAGCGATGCGGTCTCGGCGCTGAAATCCAGTGGATTCCAGCACCGCCCGCTGCTCATTCTGTTGCGCACCGAAATCGATCATCGCAACATCATCAATCTGCTTCGCGCGCTGCGGCAGGATATCACCCCCGAACAGCGCGCCGATCTGATGCTCGAAGGCGGCCAAGCGCTGCGCGGCAACATGCTGCGAAGCGCCGCGGCCGCGGACACCGACGAAGCCCTCATCGACGTGCTCCGCCGACTGCCCAACATGAACACCACGGCGCTCGAAGAAGCGATTATCGCCGCCCAGAGCGCCGGCGGTCTCGACCCTGTCGTCTCGGCCCTCGCGCACGAGCGCAGAGAATCCTTGCGACGGCTCAGCCACCTGAATCCGTTGTCCGCATTCCCCATCATCCACTACATTGAGAGCAAGGTGCTCGAGGTGCAGAATCTCCGTCTGCTCGTGCGCGGCAAGGCGGCCGGCCTCTCCGATGAGGTCATCGAAGCGCACATGGAAATCTGAGGTGAGAACACATGGAGATCGCAATCGTCGGCACGCCTGAGTTCACGCTCGGATTCCAACTCGCAGGCGTCTCTCGCCTGCACCACCCTGAAGGCGACGAGGAATTGACGCAGACCATGCGCGACCTCCTCGGCCAGAAGGACGTGGGCATCGTCGTCATCGACAGTGCCGATCTAACTCGCTTGTCCGACCGTCTGCGTCAGCAGATTGCGGACAGCATCACGCCCACAGTATTGGGCATTGGGACCGAGGAGGACAACACCCTCCGCGAGTCCATCAAGTCGGCGCTCGGCGTCGATCTGTGGAAGTGAGATTCCAAACAAGAAAGGAAGTGACGAAATGAGCGACGAAAAAGGAGTGATATACCGAGTATCAGGACCTGTGGTGACGGCCACGGGAATCCAGAGCAGAATGTACGAGGTTGTGCGCGTGGGCCATGAAGGACTGATGGGAGAGGTCATCGAATTGCACGGTGACAAATCGATCATCCAGGTCTACGAAGATACCTCTGGCATCCGCCCGGGCGAACCTGTTGAGCGAACTGGACAGACCTTGTCGGTCCAACTTGGCCCGGGTCTGCTCAAGTCGATTTACGACGGCATCCAGCGACCGCTGCCCGTGCTCGTCGAGAAGATGGGCACCTTCATCGACCGTGGTGTCGATGCGGATGGCCTCGATCTCGAGAAGCTGTGGGAGTTCGTCCCGACCGTCAAGGTCGGCGATTCGGTCATCCCCGGTCAGACGATTGGCACGGTCCAAGAGACCGAGACGATCGTTCACAAGATCATGGTCCCGCCCGGCAAATCCGGCAAGGTTGCAAGCATCGAGAGTGGCGAGTTCAACGTCACGCAGAATGTCTGTACCTTCGACGATGGTACCGAGCTCCAGATGATGCAGAAGTGGCCGGTTCGTACCCCGCGCCCCTTCCTGCAGAAGTATGCGCCCGATACGCCGCTCGTCACCGGCATGCGCATCCTCGATTTCCTCTTCCCACTCGCCAAGGGTGGCGCAGCGGGCATTCCCGGACCCTTCGGGTCCGGCAAGACGGTCACCCAGCAGTCGCTGGCCAAGTACTCCGACGCACAACTCGTGGTCTACATCGGCTGCGGCGAGCGCGGCAATGAGATGACCGAGGTGTTGGACGAGTTCCCCCACCTGATCGACCCGAACACCGGCAAGCCGCTGATGAACCGCACCGTGATGATCGCCAATACGTCGAACATGCCGGTCGCCGCCCGTGAAGCGAGTGTCTACACAGGCATCACCATCGCCGAATACTTCCGTGACATGGGATACGACGTCTCCCTGATGGCCGACTCCACCAGCCGGTGGGCCGAGGCCATGCGCGAGATCAGCAGCCGACTCGAAGAGATGCCCGGTGAGGAAGGATACCCCGCGTACCTGTCGAGCCGCCTCGCCGAATTCTACGAGCGAGCCGGTCGTGTCGAGACCCTCGAGGGCGAAGACGGATCGGTCACCGTCATCGGTGCGGTATCGCCGCCCGGTGGTGACATCTCCGAGCCCGTGTCTCAGGGTACCCTGCGCATCGTCAAGGTGTTCTGGGGCCTCGATGCGGGTCTGGCCCGTCAGCGTCACTTCCCCGCGATCAACTGGCTGAGCTCCTACTCGCTCTACCCACAGAGTCTCGACCAGTGGTTCCGCGACAACATCGCGCCGGACTTCCCCGAGGTTCGCACCGAGATCAGCAGCCTGCTGCAGGTCGAGGCCGAATTGCAGGAGATCGTTCAGTTGGTCGGTTCCGACGCACTGCCGGTCGACCAGCAACTGACCTTGGAAGTCGCCCGCATGATCCGCGAGTTCTTCCTCCAGCAGAATGCCTTCCACGAGGTCGACGCCTACTCCGGCCTGGATCAGCAGTTCAAGATGGCCAAAGCCATTCTGACATTCCAGGAATCCGCCAAGACCGCACTCGCTTCGGGCGCGCAATTGGAGGATGTCGTCAACGTCCAGGGCCGTTCAGATTTGATGCGCGGCCGCTTCGAAGAGGGTTACCTCGAGAACATCGATGGTCTGGTCGATGAGATGAACAAACAGATTGCCGCTGCGGCGGAGGACAACTGAGGAGGGATTGTGAATGAGTGGAAAGGAATACAGAACCATCACCGACGTCAAGGGCCCGCTCGTCTTCCTTGAGAAGACCGAGCCGGTCGCCTACGGCGAGATCGTGCAACTGCGACTCACCGATGGCACGACCAAGAACGGACAAGTGCTCGACACCAGCGACGACGTCGTCGTCGTTCAGGTGTTCGAAGGCACGGCGGGTGTCGACCTCGGCACCGGTGTCAAGTTCATGGGCGACGTGTTCAAGCTGCCCGTGTCCAAGGACCTCATCGGTCGTATCCTCGACGGTGCTGGCCGCCCGCGTGACGGTGGCCCAGCCATCGTCGGCGAACACGATGCGGACATCATCGGTGCGGCCATCAATCCGTACGCACGACAGAGCCCGCACGATTTCATCCAGACCGGCATCAGCGCCATCGACTGCTGCACGACCCTCGTGCGTGGACAAAAGCTGCCGATCTTCAGTGGATCAGGCCTGCCGCACAACGACATTGCGCTGCAGATCGCTCGTCAGGCCAAGTTGACCGATTCGGATGAGGAATTCATCGTCGTGTTCTGCGCAATGGGCATCACTGCGGAGGAGTACAACTTCTTCCGCGCCGACCTTGAGCGCACCGGTGCGCTCGAGCGCGCTGTGCTGTTCGTCAACCTTGCCGACGACCCCCCAGTCGAGCGCCTGATTACCCCGCGACTCGCCCTGACGGCGGCAGAATACCTGGCCTTCGAGTGCGATTACCACGTGCTCGTCATCTACACGGACGTCACCAACTACTGCGATGCGCTACGCCAGATCGGTGCAGCCCGCGAAGAGGTGCCCGGCCGACGTGGATACCCCGGTTACATGTACACTGACTTGGCCATGCTCTACGAGCGCGCAGGTCTGGTCAAGGGCAAGAAGGGCAGCATCACGCAGTTCCCGATTCTCACCATGCCCGGTGACGACATCACCCACCCGATTCCGGACCTGTCCGGCTACATCACCGAAGGACAGATTGTGATCAGCCGTGAGTTGCACGGATCCGGTATCTACCCGCCGATCAACGTGCTACCCAGCCTGTCCCGCTTGATGGGCGGTACGATCGGAGAGAAGACCACCCGCGAGGACCACAAGTCCGTGTCCGACCAGATGTATGCTGCATACGCCCAAGGCCGCGAACTCCGTGGCCTGGTCGCCATCGTCGGTGAGGATGCACTCAACGAGCGAGACAAGCAACTGCTCGAATTCTCGGGCCTGTTCGAGGACAAGTTCCTGCGACAGAGCCGTGACGAAGACCGCAGCATCGACGAGACTCTCGACCTCTGCTGGGAGCTCATGCAAAGCATCTCCACGAAGTACCTCGTCCGCCTCGACCAGAAGTGGATCGACAAGTACCACCCGACCGAGAAGAAGGCGTGAGTTCACCGTTCTATATTGAGAAAAGGAGGTGAGAATCATGGCATTGGACATCAAACCAACCCGCTCGGAACTCATCAATCTCAAGCGTCGCATCAAGCAGACGCAGAATGGATACAACCTGCTCAAGTTGAAGCGCGACGGTCTCTTCCACGAGTTCCGTCAACTGCTTTCGGAGATGATCGCTGCCCGTGAGGGATTGGTCGCCACCTACCGAGCTGCGGTCGCCGCGATCAGCCTGGCCGGTGCACTCGAGGGCGGCCTCGCCGTCAAGAGCGCGGCGTTCGCCATCGAGAAGAAGCCCGAGGTTGAGGTCAAGCCCCGCAACATCATGGGTGTCGTCGTCCCCAGTGTCCAGGGCACGAACCTGACGAGCACCATCGCCGAGCGCGGCATGGGACTCATCGGCGGTTCGGCCTACATCGACGAGGCCGCAGACGCTTACTCCGCCCTCATCGGCAACATCGTCAAGGCGGCAGAGATGGAGGCCACACTCAAGCGGCTCCTCGTCGAGATCGAATCGACCAAGCGCCGTGTCAACGCGCTCGAGTTCAAGGTCATCCCCGAAATGCAGGAAGCCCAGTCATTCATTCAACTCCGACTCGAAGAGATGGAGCGCGAAGAGACGTTCCGGCTCAAGCGGTTCAAGAACAAGTGAGCCGTCGTTTGTGTTGTTGTTAGCGCGGCGCGGATACTGTGTCGGCCGGGACTGCGCGCAGAGCGCGCAGCGGGCAGTCACAGGTGACAGCCCAGCGGCCGACGATGGTACGCGCCGCTGAAATCACACTCGGCTCACTTGTTCTTGATTGGATTCTCGATGATTAAACCCCGTGAACCACCTCACTTTGTCTCCGTAGGTGTCATATCGGTTGATTGGTCGCTCAGAGGTTGGAGATGGGGGCATGAGCGACGGTGATGCCCTTGCGCCCCTGCCCATCGATGCGGATCTCTGGTCGCATCGACAATTGCTGGAGCGCATCGTCGAGCGTTGGTTCGGCATCATCGAAGAGTCGTCGGGCGTCGACCTCGGCTGGACCGTGAAACTCAACCGCGACGATCTCGACCCGAGTGAAGCCCTCGCCGAATTGAATGCACACCTGCGCCAATTGGCGTGGATCGCCCTGCTCCATGAGGGTGACCCGTACGAACTCTACATTCTGCCAGAACCGCCGCGGGGCGAAGGCCTGTCGAATGGACAGATGGCTGCGGTCTGGATTGTCTTTACAGGATTCCTGAGCCTTGCCGGCGGGGCGTGGATGATTCTTCAGCACCCCGACCAGACCCTTCTCGGCGGCACGCTCCTCTTCGATTCCTTCCAGTGGTTCGCCCTGCCCATCGTTCTGACGTTGTTCACCTGCAGCGAATGCCGCCGTCGTCTCGGCCTCAAGCATGGGGTCGATCTCGGCCATCACCTGCCGCTCGCCGTGCCCTTCCTGCTCACTCCTGCCGCCGTCATCTGGCCGTTCGGAATGATTGGATTCGTCAGTCAGCGCCGCCTCGACCTGACGCCGTTCAAGAATCGGGCTAGCCTAGCGGCCATCTCGATGTTCGCACCCTTCTCGCTGATTCTCTCTGGCATCGCCTTCACCGTCGCGGGCTTCTGGTTGACGCCGAGCATCGCCCCAGCGTATGAGTCCGCACCGATCATCCTCCATCCGGCCCTGCTGCCCGATCTGATTCTCAGCCAGATGATCTCCCCCGATGACCTCGCACTGCGCGCCGCCTGGCTCCACCCGCTCGGCCTTGCGGGCATCACCTTGACGACAATGGGCTGGATCCTCCTCCTGCCGCTGCCCGGCTTCCCCGGCGACCGACTTCTCACCGCGCTCATCGGGCCGGAAAGCATGGAGGAGGGCGCCACCCAGACCTGGCTCTTCGTCGGCATCCTCGTCGCCGGTATCCTCATCCTGCTCAACGGCAGTTATTGGCCCTGGGTCATTCTCATCAGCATCGGTGCATGGCGGCGCTTCAACCCCGAGATTAGCACAGCCCCCTTCGTTCTCGACGAGGTCGCAAGCATCCCTGACAACACCCGGAATCAACTCGGCATTCTGCTCGTCGCCGCCCTTCTCCTCGGTTTCCCCGGTCTCGTCCCCGTCGAGGAACTCGACGACTGGGATGCCGGACTCGATACCTCCGACTGGCCGACAGAGGTCTCCTTCGCAGCCGATGAGGTCGTCGAGATGTCATTTCCGCTTGTGACGAGCGGGGTCGTTGAGAGAGATGTTGAATTTGAGTTTAGATGGATGGGTGCGATTCAGCGTAATCAGATTCAATCCGGTTGTGGCAATCCTTCGGAGTCCTGCGCATTCTCGAACGTCGGACCGACTTCGCAGCAGGACCTCGTCGTCGATTGGGCCTCGCCCCTCACGAGTTCGATCAATGGGCCCGCAATCTTCCAGATTCTCTGGCTGGAGGATGGCCAGACGCGGACGCATGATGTCTCGATGGTCCCAGATGTGACACCGATTCCGGCCGAGATGTCCTGGCGATGGGATGGTGATCTCGACAGCCCTGAATACTGCATCAGCGTTATTCTCGATGCGGATCAGGGCGCCAATATCACAGCGAATTCACCGCTGTTCACATTCTCGGGAGAGCGCACCCTCGCACTGCCAACTGGAGATGAGATGGAGGTTTGCACCCAAGGTGCCTACGGCAGTGGGTGGAATCCCTTTCCATGGCAGGGGAACAATCACTCCTTCACGCCGTTTACCCTCTGGGTGACATTGGATGATGGCAGCGTTCTGGAGTGGAATTTGCCGATTGAGAACAGGCAGTTCAGAATCGCCGCTGGCGCATGGCCCGCCGTGCTGATGGCTGACTCGGTCGGAGACCAAATTCTGCAGATCGATGTGGATGCACCGCCCATCTGCCCATTGGAACCCGTGCTGGTCACGCCACCTGTGGACGCGGACGGGAATTGGAACTGGTCACTGGAGGAAATACCGCTCGGGGTCCTGCCCGAGTCGGTTGAGAATGGAACATTCATCTTGCCTGAGAGCGGTCGAATCCTCATTTGTGATGGAGATGCGGCACAGCATCCCGTCGTCGCCGACATTGTCGTCGTCCCCTCGTTGGTTGAATTCCGGCAGTTCACGAACGAGGTCACCCTGATCAATCAAGGATTAGAGAATGCATCGATTCGGGTCGAGACCGTATTATTCGGTGTCGATCACGAATGGGATGTGGAGGATCTGGTTCTTCTGCCCGGCGAGTCATTTTCCTTCGACCTGCTCCTCGGCGGCAACGCCACGATGATCGAGGTCGCTTGGATGGAGCCGACAGAGACGGATTGGATTCTTCATCTCGTCGCGCATTGTATTGCGCCGGAAGGGTGTGATGCCTGATGCGCGTGGCTGTGCTCGGGGTCGGTGCCATCGGTGGGCTCATCGCTGCGCGCCTTGCGCGCGCCGGCTGTGAAGTGCTGCTGTGCGCGCGCGGGGAGACCGCCCAAGCCCTGCAGGCCGTCGGCTTGCTTCTGGAGACGCCCGACGGCCGCACCCTCGCTCTCGCCCCCGACCGCTGGACGGTGCTCGACACCGCTTCGGAAGATATCCCGGTCGAGCGCCAAGGATGGGCCGAGGTTGCAATCCTCTGTGGCAAGAGTCACCAGAACACCGAATTGTGCCGGTTGGCCGAGACCGTTCTCGCCATGAATGGGCTCGCACTCTGCCTTTCGAATGGCATCGGTCACATGGAGAGGTTGGCGAATTACTTGGGCAAACATCGCGTGCTCGGCGCTTCCACCACCCACGGTGCCATCCGCATCGGGCCGGGTGAGGTTCGCTGGACGAGTCGAGGTGCGATTCGCATCGGCGCGCCGGACGAGAGCGATCTTGAACCGGTCGAGCCGCGGGTCGACCGACTGATCAGTGCCATGGATGAGGCCGGATTGAATCCGGGCTGGTCCGAGGATATCCAGAAGGCGCTGTGGACCAAGTTGCTGCTCAATGTGGCGATCAATCCTGTCTGTGCCATCGCCGGGGTGTTGAATGGCGAGTTGCTGTTGCAACCCGAGCTCTTCGAGACCGGCCTTGCGGCGATGGAGGAGGCGGGGCGAATCGCCAGCGCCGAGGGTGTGGACCTCTCCGATCTCGATCTGGCCCAGGCCCTCGAGGACCTGTGCCGTGCGACCGCTGACAATCGGGTCAGCATGCTCCAAGACATCATGGCGGGGCGCATCACCGAGATCGATGCGATCTGCGGCGAGGTCATCAAGCGCGGTGAGGGGCTCGGCATTCCGACACCGCGAAACCAGACCTTGCACGCCCTGATCAAGGGCATCGAGAGATCGACGAAGGCCTAATCTCGATCGAGATTATGGTGCAGGCCCACATTTGTTTCTCTGTTCAAGGCGGCCTCGGTCACCCGTTGAGAGACGCGGACCATGTTGCGCAATTCGATGACTTCTCGGCTCGGCAGTGAACCGCGCCAAATCAGGTCGACCTCCTCTGCGAGCAAGGTGAGTCGACGCTCGGCGCGGTGCAGGCGCGCGTCTCGTTTGACCAGACCCACATCGTGGGTCATCGTCGATTGCAAGGCGATGCGATCGCTGTTGAGTGGGGAGTGTTCAGCGAGGTCTGACAGCCCCTCGGCGCGCCACGGTGCAAGGTCGGGGGCGGTGGTTGAGGGCGAGAGATTCCTGGTGACGAATTCCGCACATCGATGGGAGTAGACCACCGCTTCTAGGAGGCTGTTTGAAGCCAGGCGATTCGCCCCGTGCAAGCCGGTGCAAGCCGCCTCTCCAATCGCATATAGACCCGGATATACAGAACCATTTTCACGCAGTGAACGGCCGTGTTCATCGACGTTGATTCCACCGACGATATAGTGGGCTGCAGGGGCGACGGGCAAGGGGTCGACACCCAATTCCAATCCGTGCATTTGCAGGCGTTGGGTGATGGTAGGAAACCGTGCTTGCACCGCTTCGGTCGAGAGGTGTGAGGTGATCAGCCAGACGTTGTTTTCACCACTCTGTTTCATCTCTTGATCCGTGGCGCGGGCGACGATGTCCCGGGTCGCGAGAGAGCCTCGTGGATCGTGGTGAATCATGAATGAATGCGCGGCGGGATCGGTCGTAGCGTCCCATGCATCGAGGTTGGTGGACGTCATCAACACGGCGCCGAAACCGCGCAGGGATTCGGTGATGAGGAAGGGTCGCTCACCGGGCAGGGCCAGCGCCGTCGGGTGGAATTGGACGAACTCCATGTCTCGGATTTCTGCGCCCGCCCTGTCGGCCATGGCGACCCCATCCCCGGTGGCGATGGGGGGATTGGTCGTGTGGCGGTAGATGTGGCCCGCGCCACCGGTGGCCATGATGACGGCCCCCGCGGCGATGGTCATCACAGCTCCAGATGGCGTCAGCACCCAGATTCCGACAATGGACCGGTCTGCGGTATCACGGTCTGAGACGATGAGGTCGACCGCCATGTGGGATTCCAAAAGTTCCAACTGAGGAGAGGCTCGGGCTTCGGCGATCAGTGCCCGTTCGATCTCTGCGCCTGTCGCATCTTTGGCGTGGAGGATTCTTCTGCGACTGTGACCGCCTTCCATGGTCAGGTCGAATTCGCCTGAATCCGAGTCGAATCTGACGCCTGAAGATATGAGATCCTCAATGCGCGCACTCGCCTCCTCGACCACCATGCGGACCACGGATTCGGTGCACATTCCGTGTCCGGCATCGATCGTATCGGCGATGTGCGCCTCGATGCCATCCTCGGAGAGTGCTGCAGCGATGCCCCCCTGCGCCCAGTTCGTGCTGGAGTCGGAGAGTTGGCTCTTGGTCACGACCAGGGTTGACAGCCCAGCCCGCGCGCATCGTGTGGCGACGAATAGGCCAGCGATGCCACTGCCGACGACCACGACATCGGCCATACATCGGGGTGAGCATTGTCGCATTCAACATTCCCCCTTCCCCGGGGGGACCGTCGATACTGCTAAACCTCGTCTGAGGTGCAATCGGAAGCAATGGGTCGAGGGGGCAGCGTCGTGCGACTCGCCTTCGGCCTCTTGCTCTCGGTTCTCACGCTGTGGAACCTGGAGATCGGATTCTACCAGATGGGTACCGGCGAAATGCGCAAGCTCGTCCTGACGATGGTCGCGAGCGGCGTGTGCGGCGAGGCCGCGATCACCGCTGATTTGGCCGCAGTAGGTCAGTCGGCCTGTCTGCAACCATTGGGCACGTGGGAGCCGATCGATGCAATCCTCTTGATGCTCGGTGTGCGTCTGACCTGGACATCCCTGCGCGACCTCTTCGGTTCCGGATCCAAAGTCAACCGCGATGTGGCTCGGGGCAAGCGCCTGCAGAAGTTTGCGATGCTGTTGACCCTCGTCGGTCTGGCCGATCTCTTCGGCATGCTTTCGGAGAATGGCGAGCCCTTGGATGCCAGCGAGTTGTTCGGCTTCCCGCTGACCGGCGGGGTCGCACTGATCATCCTCTCCACAGCGCTAATCCTCAGCCTGGTCGGTGGGTCGATGGTGCGCAAGGGTGGGAAGTCTGGGGCAGGTCGAGACCGGCCCTCCTCCCGTCGATTCCTCGGCCCAGCTGAGCGTCACCTCGGCGGCGAATTCTCGGTCGGCGAATTGCGTCGGGCCCTGATGCTCGACGCCTTCGAAGACCCGTTCATGGTCGGCATTGACGACGACATGGGAGACAGCGTCGGACGGACCTGTCATTACTGCAATGGAGAAGGTTGCACAACCTGTGGATTTTCAGGCACTCTGGATTGATTATCACGCCCTTTGAAACCGATGGACGGCGGCGCTGAATTTACTGTGAAATGAGGCTGCTCTCGCGTGGGCGAAGGGTATCGTTTATAGTGCGGTGAGAGCGCACCGGCGCCTTAGCGTGTGTCAACGATACACGCGAAAGAGGTGATGGGATGCATCTGAAGGCAATCGAGTTGGAGAACTTCAAGTCGTTCAAGGGCGAGGTCGTGATACCCTACGAAGAGGGTTTCACCGCGATCACAGGTCCGAACGGTTCAGGAAAGAGCAATTGTGGAGACGCGATCCAGTTTGTACTGGGTCCAAGAAGCGCGAAGAGCCTGCGGGCTCAAAACGTGAAGGATCTGATTTTCAATGGTGGAAAGAGCGGCAAGGCCGCCCGTGCATGCACGGCGACGCTGGTATTCAACAACCCTGTCGACGCCGAAGGACTGCGCCGATTGAAGGTCGATTCAGAAGAGGTTCGTTTCACCCGCACGGTGAAGTTGAATCGCAAGAATGACTCCAACACATCCTACTACCTCAACGAACGCGCCTCGACATCGGGTGAGTTCCGTCGCCTGCTGGGTGAAGCCGGGGCGCGTGGGGATGGATACAACATCGTCTTGCAGGGTGATGTGACCCAACTGTCGACGATGACCACACGCGAGCGCCGCAAGGTACTCGATGACGTCGCGGGCGTGACCGCTTACGACGAGGAGATCAAGCGGGCCGACCGACAGCGCAAGAAGGCCGAGGAATATCTCGAGCGCATCTCGCTTCTCGAAGAGGAGCTCAAAGCCCGTCTCAAGACCCTCTCCAAAGAACGCACACAGGCGATGAAGTACCGCGAACTCGCCGATGCATTGGATCATGCCCGCGTCACTGCAGTCCATGCCCGTCACCGCAGTCAATTCAACGAGATCCAGATGATCGGCGATGAACGCGCCGGATATCTTGAGCGCATCGACAGTCTGTCCGCAGCCGTCGGTGAGGCCAGTGCCGAACTGCTCGACCTCGACGATCAAATCGTCGCCATCGAGCGCCAGTTGGACGCTGTTCTCGGCGATGATGGCAAGGCGCTCGGTGAGCGCCTGCGCAAACTCCAGGTCGACGTCGAAACCCGCCGCGACCGCATCTCGGATGCCGAGGTCGCCGTCGAGGAGGCCGAGGCTGAGGTCGAGACGCTGAACGGTGAGCGCGAGAGCGCCGAAGCCGCACTCGTCACTCATCTGGAGGGCTTGGCCGATGCCGAGGCCGCCAAGATTCAGGCCGATGCCGACATGGACGCTGCCGCGGCCGAGGAGAAGTCGGCCCGCGACGCCATCTCATCCGGTGACCGCGCCGCCCACGATCTCAACCGTGCCTTTGGCAAAGCGACCGAAGTTGTCACAGAAACCGCCGAAGCCCGTGCCGAGGAGGCATTGGTCGCAGACCGTGCACTCAACAAGGTGACCATGAGCGAGGAGAAGGTCGCAGAATGTGAGGAGGCCCTCGACGAGGCCCGCCTCGTTCGCGATGACCTCCAATTGGTCGGTGAGGACCTGTCCTCCGAAGCTGGTGAGAGCGACCGCGGTTCCCTGGCCACCGAATTGACTCGCTTGCAGAGCGAGGAGCGCAACCTGATGGATCAGTGCTCCGAGGTCGAGCGCAAGGTGCTCGAGTCCGAACGCCTGCTCGCCCGCGTCACCGGGGAGATGGAGAACAGATCCGGTTCCAAGGGAGGCCTGGCCCAAGCGGTCACGGCGATCATGGGCCTGAAGGATACGGGCGATGTCCCGGGCATCCTCGGCCCTCTCGGCCAACTCTGTGCTCCCAAAGACAGCGAACACGATGAGGCCCTCGCCTACGCCCTCGGCGGCGGCATGAACAGCATCATCGTGCGCGATGACACGACGGCGGCGACCTGCATCAAGTGGTTGCGCGACAATCGTGCCGGTCGTGCCACCTTCCTGCCGCTCAACAAACTCACCGTGCGCCGTCCCGGCGGCAAGGCCGTCATGACGGCCCGCCAGGATGGAATCGTTGGATTCGCTTTCGATCTGCTCGATTATGACAGCTCGATTGAGGCCGCGGTCAAACATGCTGTTCGCGACACGCTCATCGTCCGCGACATGGGCACGGCCCGACGCCACATGGGTGGCGTCAGAATGGTCACCCTCGACGGCAGCGTCACCGAGGCCAGTGGCGCCATGGTCGGCGGCGCTGTACGCGGCCGACGCCCGCAATTCGGCGGCAACATCGCGGGCATGTCCGCGGTCGCCGAGGCCGAAGGGGAATTGCGACGCCTCGAACTCGTCTCTGATACCGTCAATGCCGCTCTTCTGGAATCCCGTGGCAATGCGCACCGG
>CAVOCV010000026.1:0-18700 GCA_963694325.1 Candidatus Thalassarchaeaceae archaeon
CGGCACCGGCATTCGGCTTATACCGAGGAACCGAGTGGTCATGGCATGGCGCTCGTTGGGACCCGTGGATTGCATCTCTATCTCCGCACGTTGGAGACGGCGCTCGCCGATGAGATTGTCACCGATGACGAGATGTCGATTCTTGGCGTCATCGCCGGCGCATTTGCCCTGCCTGACGGCGTGATGGGCCAGTCTTGGGCCATCCTCCGCGGCCAGGTCGACAACCCGGTGGATCCGATCGATACAGCCGCCCACGAAAAGCGCCAAATCGGCGACCCGACCACCTATCAAACCGCCCTGATCGCCGCCCTTGATGATGCGGTCATCACCGAGGATGAGTTTGCGTTGCTCGATGTCATGCGCCGTGTGATGGGCATCCAGTCCGATGAACACGCCCTGATCGAGGAAGCCGTTCGGGCGATGGCCGCCAAGGTCGATGAGGGTGAATCCTTCGTCTCCCGACTGGATCGCTACATGAGCCTCCATCCCTACCGCTGAACGCGTCCCTACGGGACGCGCTGGGACGGGCAATCCCTATTGATGATGAATGCGCGTGCGATAGCCGATGCGCCCCTTTGTACCGTTGATTCTGGTCCTGCTGATGGTTCTGGCTCCGTTCACAACGATGCCCGAAGCTGAACTTGCGGCAGAGGCCGAACCCGCTGAATCCAGCCACGGCGTTGGAAATGCCCTGCTGTGGGGTGCACAGGTGTCTGGATCTGCCAGCACCGATGCCGTGATGGGTCTGGCCATGGACGCCCAGGGCCACACCTATGCCTGCGGTTACTTCTACAATACGGCGACCTTCGGCTCACTCTCTCTGACCTCCCATGGCTCGTACGATATCTTCGTCGGCCGCATGACGAATGGCCAATGGGATTGGGTGGAAAAGGCCGGCGGATCGAGCAGTGACCAATGCCATGACATCGCCGTGGATGATGGAGGCAACATCACCATCACTGGCTATTTCTACGGCTCAGCCACCTTCGGCAGCCAATCTCTGAGTAGCCGAGGCAGCAACGACATGTTTGTCTCACGGCTCGACACCAATGGCAATTGGCAGTGGACGGCCAAGGGCGGCGGATCATCCTCGGATTATGGCTACGGCGTCGACATGGACGCCGCCGGAAATGCCTACGTCACCGGCGCCTACTACAACACCGGATACTTCGGTTCACATACCCTCGCCGCCTACAGCAGCGATGAGGCCTACCTCGCGAAATTGGACAGCAGCGGGACCTTCGTCTGGGCCAAGCGCTTCTACGGTTCCTACTACCAGCGCGGCCGCGACGTCGCCGTCAATGCCAATGGCGACATCGCTGTCACCGGGGAATTCTCGTACCGAATCAACATCGATGGGACCGAATTGCAGCCGAGTTATGCCTCCTCGTCCTACTATCGAATCTATGTGGCTAAATTCAACAGCGCCGGTTTGCTTCAATGGGCGCGGATGGCCGGTTACATGCAATCCTCGTATTCCTCTTATGGCGAGGATGTCGATATCGATGATTCAGGCGAGGTCGCCATCGTCGCTCGCTTCCAGTATATTGTCGATTTCCATACCAATGGGAATCAACGACTCTACGCCTATCAAAATTCAAACAATTGGGATTGCCTCGTGGCGAAATGGGACACCAATGGTGGCTATCGATGGGCCCAAGCCGCTGGGGGTTCGAGCACCGATTATTGCTATTCGCTCGAGATGGATCCTGCGACGGGCAACATCACCATCGCGGGGATGTTCAATGGGAATGCCTGGTTCGCCAATCAACAACTGAGTTCTGCGGGTTCCTATGATGCATTCATCGCCCACATTCCCGACGCGGGCGGCTGGGATTGGGTCAAACAATTTGGCGGTTCTTCCTCCGAATACGGTTATTCCGCAGCGATGCGCAATGGGATGTACGCCTTCGGTGGTTACTTCCACGCCTCCGCCTCGGATGGCTCCGGTCAGGTCACCCTCACCTCTGTCGGTGGCGCGGACGGTTTCATCATGATGTACGGCGCAGATCAGGATGGCGATGGCATCGGTGATCAAGTCGATGATTTCCCCTGGGAACCGAGCCAGTGGCGCGATACCGATGGCGATGGATATGGCGATGAGATCAACGGTTGGCAAGGCGATACCTGCCCGCTCGTGGTCGGGACTTCGACCGTCGACCGGTTCGGCTGTCCGGACACCGATGGCGATGGCTATTCCGATGCAGGGGATGCGCTACCACTCGAACCGACCCAGTGGATCGATTCGGATGGTGATGGATTCGGTGAGAATCCGAACGGCGTCACGCCCGATGGTTGTCCGAACGATTTCGGCGATTCTTGGCGTGACCGTCTCGGGTGCAGAGATATCGACAGCGATGGTCAGTCCGACCTCTACGACCACTTCATGATCGAGCCGACCCAATGGTGGGACTCTGATGGCGATGGGCTCGGCGACAATTGGGGCAGTGCGGTTTGGAACGATACCCGCATGGAACATTGGCCCGGCATGTGGGTCGAAAATGCCTCTCGACCCGACCCGACACCGCTGGATTACGACGGCGATGGCTTCGAAGATCTGAATGCCGGTGGACCGTGGGGCCCGTACGACGATTGCGTCTACACGCCCGGTACCTCGACCCGTGACCTCGTCGGCTGTCCAGATGCGGATGGCGACGGTTGGTCTGACGAGGGCGACGAGGTCGATGATGATCCGACCCAGTGGGTCGATTCCGATGGCGATGGCTTTGGTGACAACCCCGTCGGAGACCAACCGGACAGTTGCCCGACCCGACCCGGCACCTCGACGCGCGACGTCTATGGCTGCCCAGACAACGACGGCGATGGCCTGTCCAACGATGCCGACGAATGTCCATCGATCGCAGGGCAATCCAGCAATGGCTGCCCAGATACCGATGGCGATGGTTATGTCGACGGAGGTATGGCCGACCAAATCGATGATTGCCCCGAGGTATGGGGCACATCTCACCGCGACCGAAAGGGTTGCCTGGATGCCGATTCGGATGGTCAATCTGACCTCAACGACGCCTTCCCACTCGATCCCTCCCAATGGTTGGATGAGGATGATGACGGCTTCGGGGACGAACCCGGTGGTCACCAGGCCGACGACTGCCTGAACTGGGCTGGAACCTCCAACCGTGGCGGAATGTTTGGTTGCCCGGATGCGGATGGCGATGGCTGGGCCGATGCGATCGACCCGTGGAATCAGGATGGTCGACTCTGGTCGGACTCCGATGCCGATGGATTCGCCGACCAACAGGGCACGGATGAGAGCGATGATTGCCCGCAGTCACACGGCACGAGCACACTCGGCTTCCGCGGCTGCAAGGACAGCGATGGAGATGGTTGGCCCGACACGCTCGACCTTGACATCGATGGTGACGGTTTCCCGAATGAGGATGAGTTGCTGGCCTACCCACCGTCCAACATCTTCGATGCGACCTCGACGCCGACCGATGCGAATCACAATGGCATCGCGGACCACACGGAACCAGTCGAGAAATCAAGCGTTGAAGATCCGGTGATCCAAGGCGTCATCGCGGTGCTCGCCGCAGGATTGCTCATCACATTGATCATGGCGTGGACCCTGTTCAGCACCGGCTCGGGCAAGCGCAAGGAGTACGAGAGTCTGCAGCGGATGATCGACGAAGCCGAGGGCTTCGCGGGTCTGGCTGAAGTCGAGCACGAACTCGACAGCATGCTCGAGGCGAATCGCCTCGGCGCGGGCCAAGGCCTCTTGCTGAAGGACAGACTTGAATCGCGACGCTTCAATTTCGAAGATGATCTCGCCGGTGCGGAAGGTCACGCCGAGAATGCACCCGCCGGTGGCAACACCGACTCGGGTATGCAGATGATCGAAGAACACGGCAAGGTCACGTCTTGGAGTGATGATCAGGCAAACTGGACTCCCGAACAGGCGGCATGGTATGCCGAAGCCCAGCAATGGGGCGGCTACTACGACGCCGATGGCAATTGGGTCCCCCTACAGTGAGGTGGGCACTTGGCGAAGGTGATCAATGACACGATCCATGGCATCTTCAAGGTCGAAGGCTGCCGCGAAGATCTGCTGAAAACACCTGAATTCAACAAACTCAGTCACATCAAGCAATTGGGCTTGGCTCACTTGGTCTTCCCCGGCGCACACCATACGCGGTTCGAGCATTCTCTCGGGGTTTCACACCTCGGCGGCCTGATGGCCGACAGCACGGGGCTCGATGCCCATGAGAAGGAGATGGTTCAGGTCGCCGGGATGTTGCACGATGTCGGCCACGGTCCCTATTCCCACACACTCGAACACATCCTTCACGAGCGAGGGGGGCAGGATCACATGCACATCACCGAGGGAATCATCACCGGTGATTATGACGTGCTTCGCGAAGGCGAGGAGACGATTTTTGCCGACCGACAACGCGTGCCAGACATCCTCGAGAAGCACGGCCTCGTGCCCGAGGAGATCGCGGCACTGATCCACGGACCGGACGCGGCGGGCAGCGAGCGAAATTTGTTCACCTGGGATGGTGGAGATTCCTTCGAGACCACCGATCACACGGTCGCCCACCTGGTGCACGGTCCGGTCGATTGTGACCAACTCGACTATCTGCTGCGCGATGCACATTTCACTGGGGTCAAACATGGCATCGTCGACCACCACCGGCTGATCCATTGCCTGGAGAGACACTCTGGTGATGTCGCGGTCAATGAGGGTGGACTCTCCGCGCTTGAAGGCATGTTGATGGCCCGCGGTCTGATGTATAGCGCCGTTTACTTCCATCGCGTCACGCGCGTGACCGAGGTCATGCTATCGCGCGCGGTCGAGCGAAGCGAGGATGTGCTCCCCGCCTCCCACGACATGCAGCGCATGGTCGATGCAGAGATTTGGGAGGCGCTCGGCAATGCGGGCGGTTTCGCTCAGGACATCCTCCGCCGCCTCAAATATCGACAGATGCTGAAGGTTTGCCTGACCCGACGCAGAGAGGAATTGTCGGATGAACAGATTCGTCGTCTGGTCGAACTCGCCAGCGATTCAGCTGCACGGCGGGCCGTCGAAGACGAGATCGCCGCCCGTGCCAAGGTCCCAGAGGGATACGTCGGTATCGATGTCCCCAGCGTCAAACTCTTGCTCAGTGAACCCCGCATGGCCGCCGTCGACATCCGCATCCTCGGCGATGATGGCAAAACCCGCTGGTTCCGCGAACATACACCGATCGCTGAAGCCCTGAGAAAACGACAGGTCAGCCAAGCTGCACTCTTCGTCATGACCCTGCCCGCACACACCGAAACAGTAGCGGATATCGCCGAACGGGTGCTGTTCGCATGAGAATGTGGAATCGCACCCGTCAGGCGGATTATTCAAAAGGGGGTCTCCGGTCGCCCGGTACACCGAACAGGCGGCTTGAACCCCCTTCGGACAACCCCAGGTGAATGGAATGAACCCTGATATGAAGGCCATCTACGACAAGATTGTCGCCCGCGACCCCGACCAACCCGAATTCCACCAGGCTTGCCTCGAGGTCCTCGAAACCTTGGGCCCTGCCATCGAAGCACACCCCGAATACATCCCCATCGTCGAGCGGCTCTGTGAGCCCGAGCGCATCATCCAATTCCGCGTCCCGTGGGTCGACGATGCTGGCGATGCCCAGGTCAACCGCGGCTTCCGCATTCAATTCAACGGCGCCATCGGCCCCTACAAGGGCGGCCTGCGCTTCCACAAGTCTGTCAACCAAAGCATCCTCAAATTCCTTGCTTTTGAGCAGATCTTCAAGAACAGCCTGACCGGTCTGCCACTCGGCGGTGGGAAGGGTGGATCGGACTTCAACCCCAAAGGCAAGTCCGACGCCGAGGTCATGCGTTTCTGCCAATCTTTCATGATGGAATTGTGGCGCCACATCGGCCACGACTGCGACGTCCCCGCGGGTGACATCGGGGTTGGCGGTCGTGAGATCGGCTTCCTGTTCGGCATGTACCGCCGTCTGCGCAACCAGTTCGAAGGCGGTGTCCTGACGGGCAAGGGTCGCTCCTACGGTGGCTCTCTGATTCGACCTGAGGCGACCGGCTACGGTCTCGTCTACTTCGCGCGCGAGATGCTCGCGACCACGGGCAAGTCATTCGAGGGCGCGACGGTCAGCGTGTCGGGCTCCGGCAACGTCGCCCAATTCGCCACCGAGAAGGTCATCGATCTCGGCGGCAAGGTCGTCACACTGTCCGACTCGAGCGGCTGGATCCACGATCCCGCTGGCATCGACCGTGAGAAGCTCGCTTGGGTCATGGACCTCAAGAACAAGCGCCGCGGCCGTATCTCAGAATATGCGGCCCACTTCGATGGGGTGACCTACACCGAAGCCGAACCAGAGCCCGCGATCAGCGGATTGTGGTCGGTATCCGTCGACGTCGCTCTACCCTGCGCAACGCAGAACGAGATCAATGCACAAGAGGCACAGGCCATCGTCGCCGGTGGTTGCATCGCCGTCGCCGAGGGCGCGAACATGCCCTGCACCCCCGAGGCCGTCGATGTCTTCCAATCCAATGGTGTACTCTTCGCACCCGGCAAGGCGAGCAACGCCGGTGGCGTCGCCACCTCCGGACTCGAGATGGCGCAGAACAGTGCGCGACTCTCCTGGTCCCGCGGCAAGGTCGACAAGAAGCTCGAAGAGATCATGGTCAACATCCACAAAGCGGCATTCGAAACCGCAGAGAAATATGGCAAGCCGGGCAACTATGTCTTCGGCGCCAACATCGCCGGATTCCTCAAGATCGCCGAGGCCATGCTGGCCCAAGGCGTCGTCTGAAGTCGCTCAGATGGCCGTTGGGGCGACGTGATCGTCGTCCTTGTCATCGGGTCTGCGCACGCGGGTCCACACGCCCGACATCAACTCGCTGTGGTGGTCATCGCAGTAGTGGAAACGGCGGTAGGCCTCACGGAAGGAGTAGGCCTTCTTGCCCGTCGCGACCAGATAGCCTTCGGGCGAGAGTCGAGAGACGATCTCGCCATCGTTGCCACAGCCGGGGTAATCGCAGCGCGCAGTTTTCTTTTCGGCCGGCATCTCACCCATCCTCCTCTGCGACCGGCTCGATGACGACCAATGGAACATTCGCCTCTACGCTCAGCCCATCCTCGCAATGGACGGCGGTGACCTTGCCCGCGATGGGTGCCGTGACCTCGTTCTGCATTTTCATGGCCTCGAGGATGAGGATGGTTTGGCCCTCTTCGACCGTATCGCCGACCTTGACCTCGACGGTGACAACCTTGCCGGGCATGCTTGCGGAGACGGTGCCGCTGCGCTTTCTGCCGCCACCGCCTCCACGTTTCCGTGGGGCGCTCGCCGCGGCGTTTGGAATGACGAATTCGAATGTCTGTCCCTCGATGGTGGCGGTGTAGGTATCGCCCTCGATCTCGATGGCGACCTCGATCTCTTCGCCGTCGATGATGACGTTGCGTGTCTCTGTCATCCATTCACCTCCAAGTGGCGCGTTGGCTGCGCAAGGCCATGAGATTGGATTTCCCCATGCGTGTGCGACGATGGTCCTCTGTCCACGCGTCGCCGAGTTCCCTGGCGATTCGACTCTGGTCATCGACCGTCTGAATCATCGACAGGACGGCGACGAGGGCGGCTGCACGGAGGAGTGGTCTGCGGTCATTTTCAACCGGTGTTGCCCTCTCTGGAGTGGGTGCGTCGCGGGCCTGTTTGAGGACACCTGAGAGGGATTCGGAATAGGAGTCGCCCGACATTTTTTTCACCTCAGAGGGGGATGTTCCCATGTTTTCGTGCCGGGCGTGTCTCTTCCTTGTCGAGCAGCATACCGAGCGCCTTGGCGAGGCGTCGACGGGTCTCGGAGGGTTCGATGACATCATCGATGTAGCCCATCGCAGCGGCTTGGTAGGGATTGGCGAACCGATCCTTGTATTCATCGACCAGCCGTTGGCGTTCCTCTTCGGGATTGCCCGCGGTGTTGATGCGGCGCTTGTGGATGATTTGCACCGCACCGTCGGCGCCCATGACGGCGAGTTCGGCGGTCGGCCAAGCAACGTTGTAATCGGCGCGGATGTGCTTGGAGCACATGACATCGTAAGCACCGCCGTAGGCTTTGCGCAAGATGACGGTCATCTTCGGAACCGTGGCCTCTGAGAATGCGTAGAGCAACTTCGCGCCGTGACGGATGATGCCACCCCACTCCTGATTGGCACCTGGCAGGAAGCCCGGCACATCGACCAGTGTGATCAGTGGAACACCGAATGCATCGCAGAAGCGGACGAATCGAGCCGCCTTGGTCGACGCATCGATGTCGAGGCAGCCGGCCAGCACCTTGGGCTGATTGGCGACCACGCCGACGGTCGTGCCGCCGAGTCGGCCGAAGCCGACGACGATATTCCTTGCGAAGTCGGCCTGGACTTCGAGGAAGGCAGCTGAATCGAGAATCTCTGAAATCACGTCGAGGACATCGTAGGGCTTGTTCGGGTCTTCGGGAATGATGGTGTCCAACGTGTCACACAGTCGGTCCGTGCCATCCGTGGCGGCAACCGTCGGCACGCCGCTGAGGTTGTTCGAGGGCAGCAAAACGATGAGGTCCCGGGTCAGCTCCAGAGCATCCTCATCCGAATCCACGGTAAAGTGAGTGACGCCTGACTTGCTGCCGTGCGTCATGGCTCCGCCGAGATCCTCGAAGGAGACATCCTCGTTCGTGACCGTTTTGATGACCTCGGGCCCGGTGATGAACATGTGGGCCGTCTGGTCGACCATGACGATGAAATCGGTGATGGCAGGGCTGTAGACCGCACCGCCCGCACACGGCCCCATGATGACGCTGATCTGCGGGATGACACCGGATGCGCGAACGTTCCGGAAGAAAATCTCGGCGTAGGATCCCAGGCTGGCCACACCCTCCTGGATGCGCGCCCCACCGGAGTCATTCATGCCGATGACCGGTGTGCCGGCCTTGACTGCCATGTCAAGGATTTTGCAGATTTTGAGACCGTGCATCTCACCGAGGCTACCACCGTAGACGGTGAAATCCTGGGCGTAGCAATGGACGGGTTTGCCATCGATGGTGCCGTGGCCCGTGACCACACCATCGCCGGGGATGATGTTGCCCTCCATGCCGAAATCTGTGCAGCGGTGTTCGACCAAGGAGTCGACCTCTTGGAACGACCCTGCATCGAGCAGTAGGTCGATCCGTTCCCGCGCCGTCATCTTGCCACGTTTGTGCTGCCCCTCGACCCGCACAGCCCCGCCGCCGGCCTCGGATTGGGCCTTGCGTCGGCGCAGGTCTGTGAGCCGGTCCTCTGCAGTCTCCATGGCCCTCGGCACACCCTTGCCACAGCCCGTCCTTGAAGGTAGCCCCCAAAGGGGGCTTCACACGGGCCGAGGGGTTCAAGGCGGCGCCATCCATCGAGTGGCCATGGCCACCCCGCTGCGCATCGTCATCGCCAAGCCGGGTCTCGATGGGCACGACCGCGGCGCCAAGGTCGTCGCACGTGCGCTCAGGGATGCGGGCCATGAGGTCATCTACACAGGCTTGCGGCGCACACCCGAGCAGATCGTCCGCATCGCCATGGATGAGGATGCACAGGTCGTCGGCCTGTCCTCCTTGTCCGGCGCGCACGGCTTCCTCTTCCCTCGCGTCTGCGAATTGCTCAACGAGGCGGGCATGACCGATGTGGTCGTCTTCGGCGGTGGCATCATCCCCGAGCGCGATCGCCCCGCCCTCTACGAAGCGGGTGTGGCCGCCATCTTCGGTCCGGGCACGACCTCGACCGAGATGATCGCCTTCCTCGACGGGTTGGAGCGCTGAGCATGAACCGGCGTGAACTGGGCCGCGCCCTCTCCTCCATCGCCTCGCTTGAAGTTGAGGCACGCAAACGAGATTCCACCTCTGTCCTCGGTGTCACCGGTGCGCCCGGTGTGGGGAAATCTTGTCTGGTTGACAGACTGGTTCAGGCCTGGTTGGCGGCCGGTGAACGGGTCGCAATCCTAGCCGTCGACCCGTCCAGTCCAGTCAGCGGCGGCGCCTTGCTCGGTGACCGACTCCGAATGGGCTCTGTCGATGATAGCGAGTCCGTGTTCTTCCGCTCTATAGCGACAAGAAACGTCCCCGGTGGCCTCGCTTCCAACCTCGACAAGATGGTCGATCTGCTGGTAGGGGAAGGCTTCACCAAGGTCATCATCGAAACGGTTGGTGCTGGCCAATCCGAGGTTCGCATCGTCGCCGTCGCCGATCGAATCCTGTTGGTCGAAGGTCCCGGCCGCGGCGACATGATCCAGGCGGAGAAGGCCGGTATTCTCGAATTGGCAGACATCGTCGCCGTCAACAAGTCCGACCTTGCCGGCGCGGACAAAACCGCACAAGAAATCATCACAAGTCTTCAGATGGGCGACCAATCCAAACCGGTCATCCTCTGTTCTGCCGAGACCGGAGAGGGCATCGAAGGCTTGCTAGAAGCGCTCACCGACCTGCCTCAAAATACTGCAACAGCCCTCGCCAGAGCCAGAGAACGGCTCTTGGCCATCCATCAGGAAAGCCTGCTCAACCATGGCGATTACGCAGAAGTCCTCAAGGGCCTCGCAGCGGGCGAACTCAGTTTGGAAGCGGCGTTGGCCGCGCTCCGTTGAGGCATTCCCATGGCTGATTTCGAGTATGAACCAGATCATGTGAAAATCAGTGTTGGCGGCAAGGGCGGCCATCTGTTCCGTCGCGGCATCCACGTCGGCATGGCCGGTATCCCCTGGCTCTACTATGCGCACGGGACGGTCATCGCAGAGATGGTCGACATGGAGCGAGTGCAATTCGCCGCCGCCTGTGGCATCGCCATGATTCTCATCGAGATGATCCGCCTGAAGGTCGGGTTCACCATGGTCGGCCAGCGCGAATACGAGCGCACCCAGGTCAGCGCACTCGCTTGGGGCGCGACCTCGATCACCTTGGTTTTCGTCGCACTCGAAGGTTGGCAGGCGCCACCCGGGGTCCACGATGGCTGGCTCATCGTGCCCCTGATCCTCTGTCTGGTCTTCGGTGACCCGGCGATGGGCGAAGCACGAAGGGCAGGAATGGAGGCCAAGCAGGTCTTCGCCGTCGGCACCGTCCTGTGCACCATCATCTGGTTGGCATGCTGGCATTTCTTCGGCACACCGTGGTACCTCGCACTGCTGATGGGACCCCTGACCACAGCGGCGGAGTGGCCCAAACTCAAGTGGATCGATGACAATGCCACCATGACACTCATCCCCCTCGCCACCATCCTGTTGCTCGTGCCCTTCCTGTGAGCAGACGCGCTAGTTTTACAAAGCGAGTTCAGGTGGACCGAGACATGACCGAGGACGCAGCACCTCTCACCGACGATGCCCCGAGTCAGGGCCTCTACGTCTTCGCCTACTTGTTCTCGATGGCGGTGCTTCTCGTCACGGGCATCATGTTCTGGTGAGGTGCTCACCCGACCATGTGCGGCATCGCTGGCCTGTTCGGCCCCGATGGGCCCGCGGTCGACATCACTCGGTCGATGGCAGAACTTCTCGCACACCGCGGCCCCGATGGTGTGCACGCCTGGGGCGAATCATGTCGCGACGGCGGCATTGGCTTGGGCCATGCCCGCCTCTCCATCGTCGATGTAACGGGTTCGGACCAACCCCTTCACAGCGATTCAGGCTGTGTCCTCATTCAGAATGGTGAGATCTACAATCACCACTCCCTGCGAAATGCTTCGCGTGGTTTTGCCTACAGAACGAAGGGCGACGGCGAAACGATTCTCTCCTGTTACCAGTCGAGAAAGACGTCGACCGATTGGGTCCAACGCCTGGATGGCATCTGGGGATTTGCCCTGTGGGACCCGAAAAGGGCCGTATTGCTGCTGTGCAGAGATCCGTTGGGCGTCAAACCATTGGTTCGCACCGTGACCGCATCGGGCACCCTCCTGTTCGGTTCCGAGGTCAAATGTTTGAGAGCCCATCCCGATCACGTTCCCACGCTCGATGAGAATGCCTTGGTGGCGCGTCTGGCTTACGAATATCCGCTGGATGACACGACCCTCTTCCAGGATGTGCATCAAGTTCGCCCGGGGACCTTGGAAACCTGGTCTCTCGGTCCACAAGGCGCGTCGCTTCTGTCCGTTGAGCGCTATCATTCCTCTGATGTCGTCAAGCCGACTCAATGGAGCAAGGACCGTGCGGCTGAATTATTGGAAACGTTGACCACCTCGTTGGCCGACCGGCTGATGTCCGATGTGCCGCTCGGCATCGTCCTGTCCGGTGGATTGGATTCGGCCATGGTCGCCGCCCTTGCCCACGAGGCCAGTGAGCGGACTGGCTATCCCGTTCCCGCCTGTTGGACGGTGGCGGAATCCGAGGACAATGCCGACTGGTTGGCCGCGGCCGAGGTCTGCCAAACGCTTGACCTTGCACACCATCAGCACATCCTCGGCGAGGATACCTTCCCCAAGGCACTGCCCGACTTGGCCTGGCACGGCGAGGACCTCGACTTCACCGTCCTCTTCTTCCAGCCGCTGTTCAAGCAGATGGCGAAATCCGTCACGGTCGGTTTGTGTGGTCAGGGCTCCGATGAATTGCATGCGGGCTATCCGCGGTATTCCCATCTGCCCGAACACCGCGCCCTGATTAATTCCAGATTGGAGGCCTGTGAACATCCATTTGCCACGGCTCTACTGACGTCGAAAATCGAAGCGGAGGGCTGGACTGGCATCGATCATCGTCCGAACAAGGTCTTCGCAGACCTACCGACGACACTCCAGTACGAATTGGATCATGGCCAATTGACCAACTTCCAACTGCGATTGGTCGACCGACATTCAATGGCGCATGGATTGGAGGTTCGCGTTCCCTTCCTCGGGGCTGCCCACCGGGAGGCGTCGCACGCCCTGCCGATGGATTGGCGGCTCGCACCGCCGCGGGAGAAGCTCGCCCTCCGAGAGGCGGCGAACTTGACCAAACTGCCGAAATCCATCGTCTTCCGACCCAAATTGCCCGCCGGCCGTGCCACATCACCGACCCTCATCGACGATCTTCTCACAGAACTCGATGGCCACGCCAAGGAATACGCGAACGACATTCCCTCGATGGCCAAGATGTTCACTGGTCAGCCTGAAATAAGTCTAGGACTTCGACTGTTCCGTTCGATGCACCTGACCGACGGCGGCATCGGCCGCCATGGCAAGGATTTGATGACCCTGTTGGAGGACGTGAATTGATGGATTACAGTGGCCCCGACCTGCTCTCCGAATTGGAGTCCACCATCGTGGAGAAACAGGCTGAATTGGTCGCTTGGTTCGCCGAGAAACGCGCTTCCCTCACCATGCCCGTCTACGGTTCGGTCGACATCCGCGATGCCAATTTCAAAGTGGCCGTGGTCGATGCGAATCAATACCCAGCAGGCTTCAACAATGTCGATTGTGAAGGCATCGGATCCAGAATGAAAACGGCACTGGGCGATGTGGACCACGTCCACATTTATCCAGAGGCTCATACCCGAAATGAAGCCTATCAAGCCAACTTGGAACGATTGAATTCCATTCTCACCAAAGAGGGATACACGGTCACAGTCGGCATCGACATCGATCCTGCCGCGTCGATCATCCTGCTCAACAATGACTTGACAGATGGACCGCTCAAAGGCATCACAATCCCTGTCGTCCCGCCGATGAAGATGGGCTGGTACCGACGGCGAAAATCCCAACACTTCCGCGCCGTCCAACCACTCATCGATGAGGTCGCCGCCATCCTCGACATCGACCCGTGGTTGCTCGGCACCCATTGGTTCGTCTCCGAGGACAAGTGCTTGGACAAGGACACCTGCCGAATCCTCCTCGCCGCTGAGGTCGATGAATGTCTCAAATATCTACAATCCAAGTATGATCAATATGGCATCCAAGGCACACCGGCCCTGTTCGTCAAGAATGATGCCGGTACCTATGGCATGGGCATTCTCGAGATCACCAGTGGGGCGCAGTTGCTCGAACTCTCGAATCGGAAAATGCGGAAGTTGACCTATGGAAAAGGCGGTGTCGAAGCCGAGGATTTCCTGCTGCAGGAGGGTGTTCCGACCGCGCTCTCCTCACAGGGCATGATTCTCGAGCCGGTCGGCTACTGCGCAGATGGGCGCGCATGTTGCTGGTTCTACCGAGCAAATGCCAAGAAAGGCGAGATGACCAATCTCAACAGCCCGTCGAGTGTATTTCTCCAACCCGAGGAGATCGAGGACGATGCCATCGCCTCACGACGCGACCACTGGCACATGCTCGTCGCCGAGATCGCCATGCTCGGCATGGCTCTCGAGGCCCAGTAACCAGGCTTTGGTATTCGGCCCATCGAGTGCCGAGTAATTGCCGAGGTCTCCATTGGCTTGGAGAACCCGATGGCAGGGGATGAGCAGCGGCCAGGGATTCATCACGGCAGATGATTCCACACTAATCCTCGTCCTCTGGGGCGGCCATCTGTGGCGCCTCATCCATGCCTGTGATCTCGTAATTGGAGGGGAAGAGGGCGACGAGCACACCGGCGATGCCCGTGGCGAGGGCCCACCAGAACATCTTGTAGGCGATCGCCATTTCAAGTGCCACAGCGACGAGAATCAAGCCGCCGATGTTGGAGATCCACACGAGCCGCTTGAAGGTGGCCACACCGACGCCCTTGGTCGTACCCGACATCGAGTCGGGGCCGAATTCAGCGCCGAAGCGCACGGGGGTCTTGTCGTCGCCCATGGTCTCACTTCACCTCTCAGCGGTCAATCATGATGATGGCATCGGTCGGGCAGGCCAGAACGCAGAGACGGCAGCCGGTGCA
This sequence comes from Candidatus Thalassarchaeaceae archaeon, assembly GCA_963694325.1. Taxonomy (GTDB): domain Archaea; phylum Thermoplasmatota; class Poseidoniia; order Poseidoniales; family Thalassarchaeaceae; genus MGIIb-P. The sequence continues at coordinate 14,781 of CAVOCV010000026.1, forward strand.
GGGGTCTCTGAGGATCTTCGCCTTCTTGTTGACCTCGATGTTGAGAATGGGGCTGGCGAGCGGGGTATCGTAGAGTTCGATGGCATCGTCATCGCAGACGATGGTGCACTGGTCGCAGCCGATGCACAATTCCGCCTTCACGAAGGCGACCGTTCCTGGTCCGCCCTTGACCTTGTCACGCGCCTCACTGCGCATCGCGTTGAGCGAGAGTCGGATGCGGGCGGCTTCACCGAGCCTGCGCGCTGCCAACTCCTTGGGAGTGGTCATGGTGGTGGGCAATTGCCCGCGCTTCTCAAGCCTTCGCTAACCGAAGGTCAGCCATAGTGGGTGGGCGGCCAATGCCAGGGCACAGGCGAATCCCCACAGCGTGCCTCGGGCCAGTTGTGGCTTGTCATAGCCCAAGGCGACCAAGGTCAGGAAGGTCCCGATGAAGAAGTGGCAGACCATGCCGATCCACGCGGCTTTCCACGAGATACCGAGTGCGACGATGCCGACGATGAGCGGTCCGGTCAGGAAGCCGGCCAACCAGGTGCGGTCGGATTCGACGCTCATTCCCGCTCACGCCTGCTTCTTGGCATTGACCTGGCGGGCGAGGAAGGAGACGACATCGAGGATTTCGAAGTCGTGCTTGGGGTCGCCCTCGAACTTGAGGCACTCGAAGTGAGCGACACACTTGGGGCAGGATGTCAGCATGATGTCGGCGCCCGTGGCGCGGACCTCATCGAATCGGGTGACTCGCAGGGCGCGGCTGTCCTCGTTGCAGGACATCATGCTGGAGACACCGCAGCACAGGGCGTCTTCGCCGGTATGCTCCATCTCGACCAGCTCGACGCCCTCGACGTTGGTGACCAGATCTCGGGGCTCATCATAGATGTTCATCTGACGCCCGAGCCGACAGGGGTCGTGGTAGGTGACCGTGACATCCTCCTCGGTTTTCAGCTCCATGTCGAAGTTGTTCTCGGTGAGGAATTCGGTCGTGTGCATGACCTTGATGCCCTCCAATTCGTAATCCTTGGCAAAGGTGCGGAAGCACTCAGCACAACTGGAGACGAGAGTGTCGATGCCACTCGCTTGGATTTTCTTCTGATTGTAAGCCTTCAACTTCTCAAAGACCTCGTCCATGCCCTGCCACTTCTGATCGTGACCGCAGCACTTGAGGAAGTCTCGTCCGAGGTAGGCCACCTCCGTGCCCATCTCCTCAAAGAGGGTGAAGGCGGCAGTGGTCGAATCGCCGAGATTCATCGTGCCCTCGTTGACATGGCTGAAGACCATCTCTTGATCGATGTAGTCGACGCATCCGGGGTAGTAACCGATGGTCGAGTCGATGGGGTAGTCCTCGGTGGGGATGAAGTGGACGTCGCTCTCCGATTCTGCCTCCGCTGCGAGGACCGCGGCGAGGACGGTGTGGGGGATGTTGGCCGCGGGCGGTCCGCCGACGACCAGGCTGCGGCGCATGTCGACGTATGAATCGTAATCGACCAGTTGCGGGCATGCGTTTGTGCAGGCGGTACAGGTGAGACAGGAGTACATCGGCACGCCGTCATCCTCGTTATTCCAGGTGTTGTAGATGATGTTCAGTTTGTCACCGGCGTTGAAGAGGCGGACCGGGCAGGCATCGTCGCACAGGTCGCAGCCGTAGCACTTGTTCATCTCGTACTCATAGCCGCGCGCCATGCTGCGCATCATCATGAAGACGATCGCACCGACGCCGAGGCAGGGGATGAAGAGCGAGTAGACCAGTTTGGCATCCAGGCTCTTGGGATTCTTGTGGTAGGTCGGATTCTCAACCATGTGCTCCGACATGCTGGCGATGTCGAGTCCAACACCCGCGCGGGTCATGTTGACCGGGTCATTGCGGTCGATCGCCTGTCCATTCGGGCCGATGAGAAGCGGCTGGTAGGCGACGACCTCGATGCCGGCGAAGACGGTGTTCGAGGCGTCGACCTCGGTGTATTCTGCCGTGAAGTCGATGGTGTATTGTCCCGGGTCCAGTTTGAGGGCGCCATTCTCGCACACGGGTGAGAGCATGGTCGTGCCATCGGCTGACGTGATGGTGAGCGCGGCCTCGCCGACGCCAATCCCGCGCTCGCTGGTGCGGTGGGAGCAGGCGAAGTCGGTGGTGACTGGACCGATGTCGAAGTCCTCGACGATCATCGTCCAGGATTGAGAGATGCTGACGGTACTGGCTGCATCGCCTTGGAATGCATATTCCTGTGAGACACCATTGCGCCCTGTCGATGTGTCTGTGTGGTGGTTTTTGCCGCTGAAGTCGATGAGATCGATTTGGGTCGGTTGATAGAGGCCCCAGTTCAGGAAGGCCCCCGCGCGAACCAAACAGAAATCATTGCGATCTTTCGCATCCTCGCCTTCGAACCTCGAATGGGACCAAACATCGTTGGCGAGACTGTTCTGATGGGTCAGGCAATCCGCCTCGATGCTCTCCCAGTGATGCCCTTCGTTGATATCGACGAGGGTATCGACGGGCTGTCCGCGAAGATCCTCGAGGTCCGAGACTTCATCCATCGCGCCGAGTCCACCCTGGTCCCAGAACCCATTGTTGTAGACCGGCCAGGTCACACTGGCGAGCAGGATGGTGATGAGCAAGGTGCCGAGCGCAACCTGCTTGCCCAACTTCGGGGTCGTTCGCGCGCCGATCGATTTGACGAGGAACCAGCGAATGCCGAGATAGAGAACAATCCAAATTAAAATGCCTGTCAGCACCCAAGGTATGCTGTTGAACACCTCCGCAAGCCAAGGTGCACGGGTACCACAATTGAGGCCGCCGTGTGAATTCATTTGACAGAAATCAGCGCGATTTTTGGCATATAATTCGAGGAAGATGTTGATGCTGAAGACGCTGATGAACCAGACGTGGGCGAGATAGACCGCTCCCCAGGTGGCAAACCATGGATCCTCCACACCGCGCTTTGAGCGGCCGCCGAGGAAGGGCGGCAGGGCCAGAATTCCGACGGGCAGGCCGGTGATGAATGCGCCCCACCACGCGGCGTTCCAGGCGATGACCGGCTGGCCGAAGAAGGCCCCGATGGGACCGGCGGGAATGTCGAACTGCGGCAGGTATTCGCCCCAGCGCAGGTAGCCATAACTGAACAGCACATACCAATCGGGGAAGACGAACCCGGCCTGTGCGAAGGGGTCGGCCGCGCTGTGAAGGGGCGGCGGGATCAGCCAGGAGTAGAAGGCGAGCACCGCTGTCATGGCGGCCAAGATGATGGTGTCGCGAAGCACCTCATGCGGCCAGAAGGCATGGCCGACGAAAACGCGTCGTCGTTCCTTGTCCGCGCCCTGCAAACCTTCCTTTTCGCGAACATACGTGTCCGCGATGCGGCCTAAATCCTCGATGAGTCCCATGTCTTTCCCTCCAGATCAATGTGGCTCCGCGATGCCTTGCACCCAGACGATGAACAGATGAATGATGATCAGAGCGGTAACGATCACTGGCAGAATGAAGACGTGCAGGAAATACATGCGCGTCACGGTTTGGTAGGATAGACTCGTGCCGCCGAACATCGCATTCGCCACCCAAGGTCCGATCAAGGGGGTGCTGTTGGCCATGTTGATGCCGATCGTCGCCGCACCGAAGGCCAAGCTATCCCACGGCAGAAGGTAGCCCGAGTAACCGAAGAAGATGGTGAAGAACATCAGGCCGACGCCGATGAGCCAGTTGAGTTCTCGGGGGTTGCGGTAGGCGCCGGTGAAGTAGACGCGGCACATGTGGAGGAAGACCGCGGCGACCATGAAGTGGGTCGCCCAATGGTGCAGGGAGCGGATGATGTAACCGAAGGGCAACTGAGTCATGATGAACTCCATGCTGGAATAGGCCGGGGTCGGGTCGCCCTGTCCACCGGGCACGTAGTAGATGCCGAGAATCGTGCCCGTGATGACCAGACTGATGAAGGCCA
>CAVOCV010000027.1:0-18438 GCA_963694325.1 Candidatus Thalassarchaeaceae archaeon
TTCCTCTACTTTTAAGGAGCTTTCTGAGTTGTCCCCATAAGTCAAAATGGTGTGGAGATTGCCATCGGATTGTGACATGATTTGTAGTTTCGATTCCTCAATAATATCCAGAGCCTTTTCTAGAATATCATTACTTGATACTCCTCCAATGATACCAAAGATGTGTTCCATGCTAATTACTCCCTCTCCAAAATCGATACACGCCGCTTCGCCTTTGCTAGTAGGCCACGTGTAATAATTGTCCGTTGAACGGTCCTTGTGGATCTGAACTGGTGAGTACCCACTGGTTAGCGCCGGAGTTCGTCGGGCGAGATCACGTGGAGCGTCCCATCGCCCGGGAATGTGGCATAGAACAGATAGTCGCCACTGGGATGGAAGGCGAGGGGCAGTGGCGCGCTGAGGTCTGAGGCGAAGACTGAGGATTCCGATGCCCATCCTTGCGGCTGGCTCGCATCGGCGCTGAAATCGATCTGTACGATTTCATGTCCGACGGGTACGAGCGTATTCCATGAGCCGAATACGGTCGCATAGACGGTGAATTCTCCACCCGGGAAGGGTGAATCAACCGGCCGGTGGGCGAGGTTGTTGAGACTGGAGTGCGACGTCCATGTGGCGACGGGGCCGACGGTGCCCGCGGGCACGGGATGCTGAACGTCGTCATCTGGCCAGCCATAATCCTCCCCGGGGATGAGGAGATTGACTTCTTCGGGCGGGTGAGCGCCTTCCCAATCGCGTCCATTGTCGCTGAACACGTAGCCCATGCCGGGCACCCAGATGCCATGGAATGAGTTGCGCACGCCGGAGGCGAGTACGCCGTGCTCGCCGCTGCTCGCATTCACCCACAGGAGTGCGGCATTGCGTTCATCATCCTCATCACAGACATTGCATGTGGACCCCACGTGCCAGATGATTGTGCCGTTGGGCATGATGTCGAGGTTGTTTGTCTGATGATTGCCTGTCGGCACGCCCTCGATCAAGGTCCACCGTTCACTCTGGTCAAGCCCATCCCTCCACTCCGTATCCAGGCCGGTATGGTTGATACGGGTCAGACGGCCGGAATCGGAGACGAGCATGTAATCGTCCTCGATGAGGACATCATGGGGTTGATTGAATCCATCTAGCAAGGTTGTTCGAGCGGTTGGACTCCAATCCCATCCGGTCGTGCCAACCTCGAATTGCAGGAGGACAATACGATCTCCATCCCTGTCACACACCAACAGCGCGTCGTCATCGATCCATTCGAGGCAGGTCGGTCCACCGAGGTCGGATGTCACCCCATCGATCGCGTAGCCGTCCTCGACATCGGGGTTCAGCCAGCCCGTGTAGTAGAGAATATGATTGGAGAGCAGCATCACGACGAGGATGAGGGAGAGCATGCCGATGCCCTTGAGATGGCGCCCGCGGCTGATCATCGCTTCCAGTCTCCTGTCGCTGCGGCTGTTGCCGCAGCCTCGACCGCCTCGGGGACGAGCAGGGTGTTGTGGCGACGGTTGGCGAAGGCTTCCAAGGCGATGTTGAGTGGTTCTCCGATCAATCGGAAGTCCTTGATGGCGTGCAGATGTGGGCGCAGTTCGCGCCCACCGGGCAGGCCCTTGGTGAATGAGATGCCGTGTTGCTTCATGTTGCGTGCCGCGTAGGGGCTGCCGATCTCATCGACGATCTCGACGTAGCGATTCCAGGCCCAGTGCTTCTGTCCCGCTGCCTCTGCATCGCCCCAAGGGGCGTCGAATGCTTCCCATCCGAGTTCGCTCTTGATGCGGCCAAAGACGCAGGGGTCGCCAATCGCGGCGCGCCCGATCATCAATCCAGCCGCGCCGGTTACCTCGAGGCATTTCTCGGCGCTTGCCGCATCGATGATGTCGCCGTTGGCGATGACGGGTGTGCCATATGGTTTGCAGACCTCGACCACCTTGGCGATGGTCTCCCAATCAGCGGTGCCGCTGTACTTTTGCTTCAGGGTGCGCCCATGGACGCAGATGCGTTCGACACCGAGCGCAGCACAGCGCTCGGCAATCTCGAGGACGTTGATCTTCTCCGCCTTGGTGCCGAGTCGCATCTTGACCGATACCGGCGCCTCGCTGGCTTCGATACAGCGCGCAACCATCCCGACGAGTGCATCGGGCAGGGCCATCATGGCCGCGCCAGCGCAGGTTTTCGTCACCTTCGGCGCCGGGCAGCCGAAGTTGAGGTCGACGACGTCGGCATCTTTGGAGAGAAGTCGTGTGGTCTCGACCATCTCATCCTCGATGCCGCCGAAAATCTGTGGAATGAATGGTGTCTCACGCGGGTGGGTCTCGACCTTTGCCCAGGACTTCGCATCCTGACGACTGAGACCGCTCGCAGCCGTGAATTCGGTCGCCGTAAAGTCCGCACCCGCCTCACGCGCGAGCAACCGATACGCCACATCCGTCACACCGGACATCGGTGCGAGAAACAGTGGAACAGGGTCGGCCATGGACCACGGGGGGCAACGCTCTGATTTCAGAACGTCGATTCCCATTCGTTGACGTCCTGCATCGTTTCCCAGGTTTCGTCATCGATGACACCGCGGACCTTGAGGGTCTCACGGGCGAGGAGCCAGTAGATCAGGGAAAGGCTGCGGCGGCCCTTGTTGTTGGCCGGCAGGCAGAGGTCGACATTGCGGAGGTTGTTGTTCGCATCACAGATGGCGACGACCGGGAGGCCGCTGCTGACCGCTTCGGACAGGCTCTGCTGGTCTGCCTGCGGGTCGGTGACGACGATGAGCTCGGGCTCCATGTAGGTGCGAAGGCGGGGATTGGTCAGGGTGCCGGGGATGAATCGGCCGACATTGTGCTTGGCACCAATCGCCTGAGCGAACTTGCGGGCCGGGCGCTGTCCATACTGTCGTGCGCTGACCACAAGGATGCGCGAGGGGTCGTATCGGTTGAGGAATTGGGCGACGACGCGCATTCGCGCGTCGGTGTGCTCGAGGTCAATGAGGTGCAGACCGGTGCCATCACCGCGGACGTCGGAGAGGAAGGGCTTCATGTCCGAGCTCTTCTGTTGCGTGCCGATGTGGACGGCATGCTCTTCGTAGGTCTCATGGGGGATGAGCATTGTACCGGTCATGACGAAGCCTCGTGCGGCCTCGCCACCCACCCTCTCTTCATAACCGCTTCGCTGCGCGCACACGGGGGATTCTTCGCAGTACCCCGAATCGCAGGTGAGTCCGAGGTGAGGTTGGGGGTCGCGAGGCAAGCCGGAAGAACGCTTAACCCTCCGTGTGTTCGCCATCGTTCCATGGCGGAGGATGACAGTGTCGAGACCGCCTTGGACCTTGAGGGTCCGATGACCGAGGGCGTTTGTCGAGAAGACGGCCATTGGGTCGACATGGACGGGATTCCGCTGCCCGTCTCAGCCTCGGATCTCGAGCGGCATACCTACTGCCCGGTCTCTTGGCAATTGTCGAAGGCGGGCATCAGCGGTGAGGGCGAGGCATTGCGGCAAGGCATGGTCGAACACGACCGGATTCACCAGACGATGGCGACCTTCAAGGAAACCGAGAATCAAGCCGATCGAGAGTTGGTCATCTGGTCGTGGTGGTTCATCGTCGTCTGCGCGCTCTCGGCGGATTCCGCGGCGTTCTTCTTCGTCGAAGAGGGCGTTGTCTCCGAGGAATTCATCGGCAATGTCGGTCGATATCTCGCCATCCTCGCGCTCGTCTGGTTGCTGCTGGCGATCGCGCTGATCTGGCTGCCGTGGCGCCGCTGGTTGGGATGGCCGTTCGGACTGGCACAACCCCCAGCCATCGAGGGGACTGGCTTGTCTGAATTCCACATCGATTCGCCGTTTGAATTGGATGCGGATGATGATTTGATTCAGGGTGGGCGCATTGAGGCGAGGCTGTTGCTCGCCTCGATCGCCGTCGCTTTGCACGGTTTGGCGATTTATCTGGCCCAGGATCGTAGCGTGATGGCTTTCTCGCTCATCGTCATCACCCTGGCCTGGCTGCTGCTGACCGCGTGGCAATTGCACCGTGCCCTCCGCTTCGAGCGTCAGGCACGCAAGGCCCGAGATGAAGCGGGCCTATCCGAGGATGACATCCTTGCCTACTCCGACGATGCGGGTGAATCCGCGGCCCTGCTCATCGACCCCGAAACCGGCCTGCGCGGCCGCCCGGACCAAATCGTTCGCATCGACAATATGTTCATCCCGGTCGAACAGAAGACCGGGAAGGTGCCCACAGAACCCCACGACAGTCACCGGATGCAATTGATCGCCTATCTGGATCTCGTCGCGAAAACGACGGATTCACATTCGGATTACGGGATTCTGCGCTATGGTGGTGAATCGCTATTCACCGTTCCATGGGATGACCTTGCCCGCGCAGACCTTGCGATCTCCATCAAGGAAGTTCAACGGCTGATGGTCGAGGGTGGGGCACAACGCAACCACGAACGACCCGGAAAATGTCGCAACTGCAGCCGTCGTCACAAGTGCCCTCAGAGCCTGGTCTGATCACTCAAACTCGACGGTCGCCGTGCAGATATCATCGGTTTCAGGGAAGGAGAGGCAGGGTCGGACCACGGTTGCGCGAAGGGTCCAGCTGTCTTGGAAATCGATCGGCAGCCCAGAGTTGAAGCCGATGCCTTGGCCTTCGACTTCGAGTCGCCATGTGCCCTCTCGCCCCTCGATCTCTGCTGGTCCGAGTTCGGTGCGGTTGAGGGAGAGGGATTTGTTGGTGCGCTCGTGATAGATGGCCTCTTCACAATTGGCGCCATTCTCATCGCAGGGCTTGAGCCATACCTCGACATAGCGCTGGTCCATCAAGTCGAGAAACTCCTCGGTGAGGGGGACCCAATCTGGGATGATGTCGTCGACGTCGTCGTAATGCAGTGTGACTTCAAAATTGATGATGATCTCTTGGACGGTGTGGTCGATGGGGATTTGTTCCGACTTGATCTCGTGGTACTCATCGAAGTTGCTCCCATCGGCGATGAAGGCGTGTGAGAGGTCGAAGGACGCGCTGACGTCACGCACTTTTGGCTCTCCGCGGGCCCCTTCCATCATCTCGCGGCCGAGGACCAGCGAAATGCAGCCGGGCAGAGCGATAGAAACGAAGAGTAGGGCGAGGACCGCGCTGATCGTTTGCCTTCGCAATACCGACATTGTATCCGCCTCCACATCGCTTCGGGATGTGCGGCCCATTTCGTTCTGACGGCGAACCGTGGGGCTCACTCGTCCTTCTTGCGGCGGCGTACAGCGCGTCGCTTGGGGGCAGGCTCTGCCTCAGATGCGTCTTCGGAATCGACCTCAGGTGCCTCTTCTGGTGCCTCCTCTGTGGTCTCCTCAGGTGCGGTGAGGCCGAGTGGTGTGGGCTCATCGCCAATCGTGAAATCGCTTCTCGACACGCGCACCTCATTGCCGACCACCGTCGAATCGATGAGGGCGTCGACATTGACCTCATCACCCGGCATGACGCCGCGCTCGCCGGTCATATCGAACAGGTGTTCTCGATAATGGGCATCAGATGCGGAGAGTTCGACCTCTTCATCCGCCAGGTGGCGACGGTCGTCAACCCCGCCGAGGAAGGCATCGAGATCGTGCTCTGCCACATCCTCCATGACCTTGCCCAAGTGGGTCGATTCGATGGTGTCATCCACCTCGCCGTCCTCGCCGAGCGCATCTTCCCCAGCGACACGTGCATCCTCCTTCGCGTCGAAGAAGGCCTCGGTTTCCCCGATGCCCTCTTCCCACTCGCCTTCCCACTGGCCCTCTTCAAAGCCCATCTCAGCCGCGTGGTCATCGAAGCCTTCCGAACCGCGGACGATCTCGTTCTCGTCGACCTCGGGCTCTTCCTCGGGCTCTGCCTCTTCGTCTGGCAGTGCCTTGTACTTGCGTTCGCGGGCAGTGTAATGGGTGCGGAGATCCTGCTCAGCGCCACAGTATGGACAGTGGTCCATCATCGATGGAATGGTCTTCGTGCAAGCATCGCAATCATGGAATTGGCTTCTGCCGCCTCTCAGGTCGAATTCACAGTGGGGACAATCGTCCTCATCGCCTTCGATATCGCCTTCACAGGCGGGGCATTGCTCGTAGGTCTCGCGTTCGGCATCGGCCAGGCCACGGCGGGTCAGGATGACGGCGCCGGCCAGCAAGGCGATGCCGACCAGGCCGGCGAGGATGAAGAGAATGATCGACATCGTCTGGTCGAAGCTGCTTGTGTCCGGTCCACCTTCCCCATCGTGCTCGACGTTCCAGACATTGGCGTAGGGGTCGACACTGGTGCCACGTGGCACGATGGCCAACTCGATGGTGCCGGGGTCAGTCGGGTGAACCAAACATCGAACTTCATGGGTTTCACCCGGGGAGAAATTGAGCAAGACGGTGTCGTGCACCTTGTTCGTCTTTCGATCGATGCAGTCGAATGTCTCGCTGCCAGCGCCTTGATCCGCGACGACCTCGATGCTGTAGACGTAGTTGCTATCCGCATACAAGGGCAGGCCGGGAGACCAGGTCTGGGTCGTCTGGAGGAAGCGCAAGCGCATGTCTGAGATCAGGCTGACTTCACCCGTCGCGAAGTTGTCGGTATCCAATCGGTCGAAGGAATCCACACTTCGCACCCAGGTGGCACTGAAGGGGATCTGGCGGGTCTCACCCGATGCGATGGCTGAAAACGAGACGGTGACCTGGCCTTGGGTGCCCATGTCGGCCGCCGGGATGATGACGGTCTGTGGTTCGAGAGCCACCCCGTCGAAGGTGGCGGAAAGGGTGCCAGTGACGGTGACCATGCCGACGTTCTGAAGGCTCACATCGAAGCTGACAGATAGACCGGGCGTGGTCGATGCGGGTCGTGCCGCAGCGGTGGAGCCGACCACCACATTGGGTTCGGCATAGATGGTCAGAGTGGCGGCGGCGAGATCGTTGAAGGTGTTGGACTGCTGTACATTGCCCGAGGGGTCGATGGCCAATTGGAGGTTGGTATCACCCGGGTCCTCGCTCGGCAGGTTGCTCGAATGGATGATGACGGAATACTCTGCGAATTCGTCGGCATCGCTGAACTCGAGATTGACCATTTGCAGGGTCATTCCATTCTGCACGCGTACCTCCATGGGTACCATTGACTCCCCTGTGCCCGCATCGCGCACGACCGTGCCGCTGACCGTCCACGGGCCCGACAGGCCGAGGGCGGCTGAAACATCGGGGCCGGCGACGTGGCGATAGTCCGGATGGACATCGACGAAGAGGGCGCGGGTCTCCTGATTGTCTGCGGTTGTGGATTCGATGATGCCATCACCGCTGTCGGAGTTGACCACGCCGAGCACTTCGTAGGACCCGGCGGCAGGGGCGGTCGCCGTCTGGTTCATCCAGACGCTGTCGCCGGACTGGAGCGCAACCACGCTGAGTAGATTCGCGGCCCCGGCGAAGGTCAATTCGAGGTGTGAGGCGCCGGCATCGGCGTGTCCTGCATTCTCGATCTGAATCGCAATCTGAACCTGATCGTCCTGATGGATGCCGCTGGTGGGCAGGATGTCGAGATTGGCGAACCGCAGATTCGGCAATCCGCCGACATCGAAGTCGTGTGAGATGAGTCCGCTTTCCCCGCCGTGGCTGACACGGATCCACAAGGTCTGGGTGCCGTACATCAGATTCGACCAGGTAAAGGAGACCTCATCGAAGGCATCCGCGGCGATGTCCAGCGAGAATGCGGCGGAGGGTGAGCCCTGTGAATAACTGTCCTTGTGGAACTCGACGGAGACGTCCTCTGCGATGACATTCTCAAGATTCTGCAGTGAAAGTGTGAATTCCACTTCACCGCCCTCGACGGGGCTGGATGGGCTCAAGGCGAGCCCAGCCGTGCTGAACGCGACATTGCCCGCCTCTTCACCCACCACAGGTGATGCGAACACTAGCAGAGGCGTGAGCAACAACAGAGCACACACAGTGTGTGTGGTCCAACCTCCCGCCATGGCCTTCGGAGGGCAGCCGATGCACTTCAAACCTGCTTTCCGCCGCCCGGCAGGTCGGCGGCTTTGTTGGGAACCCACAGAGTGGGTTGGAAAGCCTTGAAGGGCGGTGCGCACCATGCCCAGATTGGTGCCGATGTCTCCTCGCCGACCTCTGTCTGCCATCACGGTCGTGATTCTGCTCTTCGCAGCCTCACAGGGCGCGTTGCTGACCGTCGAGGCGGCATCGGGTCGAGCCGAGGCCCTCGACTTCAGTGGCGGGCCGAGCGCAGCGCAAGTGATCTCGGGCACCTACACCGTTCGCACGACCAATGTTGCCAACATGTCCTACGTCAATGTCGAGGCATGGGATGGGTCGGTCTGGTCGGCCATCGCCAACATCACGGGCACGCCTTGGTTGACCGCTTGGGATACGACGGCGCACAGCGATGGAGACCACAAATTGCGAATCGAAGGCACCTATCTGAACACCTCCACCACTGGCTGGATTGAGAGCCCGATATTCTCACTCGACAATACCGCACCCAGCGCCTTGGTCTTCGAGGTTGCCGACCCGATCATCGGCGATGGTTCCTCAACGGTGAATCGAGCTTGGTTCACCACCGTTGCGACCGGTTCGATGACGTTCAACTGGTCGGCCGCAGATGCCCATCTCTCGCGTGCTACATTGACCCAGACCCCGGGAACGGGGACGCCCGCGCAAGATGGGCCCGGCACCCTCCTGAACAACTGGGTTTGGTCACCCGGTGACCTTCCTGAGGGCACCTACACCCCCCTACTTTCGGTCTTTGATGAGGGTGACAATTCCGCACAGGCCACCCTCCACGTCGGCATCGACCGAACGGGCCCTGATGTTGGGGCGCCCTCACTGTCTGAGAGCGCCGGCGCATGGACGGATGCGACCACCCTCCTGTTCAGCGATCTTTCGAGCGGTGCAACCGACAATGGTGGGTCTGGTATCGATACCTATGATGCGCGGGACAGCACGGATAGTTGGGTCGACCAAGGCTCCTCTGGTTCGGGCTCACTCTCACTCTCGGAGGGAGAGCGAACGATTCAATTCCGCGCCCATGACAATGTCGGCAATATCGGTGATGCTCTCAATGTCTCGATGAAGGTTGACCGCAGTGCCCCGACTGCCGGCGGTTGGATCCTGCCAGAATTGACCGATTCCCTGACCGGCGCTGTGGCCGTCGAGGTCGATGCGACCGATGCCCATTCCGGCATCGATGAGACCTCGAGCACGCTCGAATACGGATTTGATTCCGACGGCACGGGTGGCGTCCCGGACATCACCTCGACCTGGCTGAGCGTTGGCAACGGCGCCTCGGGCAGCCTGTCCGCCGCGATCGATTGGTCGACTCGAGCGGGTCAATACCTCTCCTTGCGGGCCACCCTGGTGGACAATGCCGCCAATACCGTGACGACCTCGGCCTCCCACTTCCTGATTCGCCCTGGTCTTGACCTGGCGATTTCGGATGCCCACCTGAACCGACTCGTCGTCCGCGCGGGCACCACGGACCCGGTCACACTCGAGGCGACCATCACAGCCACTGAGGCCTACACTGGCAGTGTCATCGTGCGCATCGAGAGCGCACCCGCGAGCCGCGATCTGATGACCACATGGACCACCTTGTCGACGGTGACCATCACGGCGGGGGACCTCGCCGACATGACAGAGGATATCTCGGTGAATCTGACGGTTCTCTCCGATGGTGAATACGACCTGCGGGTGATCGTCGATCCCGATGATTCAATCGCCGAGAAGGACGAGGGCAATAATGAGGAATTCCTTCTCATCAGCGCCGCGAATCCAACGGTCGTCGGCGCCGTCTCCGGATTTGGTCCCGACCTCGTCATTCTGCTCCTCTGTGGACTGTTCGCGGGTCTGATTCTACGCCGGCGCGAATCGGCGTCTTGAAAGAGGAGCCCCCGGTCGCCGCAGCCGATGGAAGGTCTCGCTCGAATCCCGCAGGACCGCATCGCGGTGCTGATTGGACGAAAGGGGGTCACCCGACGTGCGCTGGAGAAGGCGACCAACGCCAAGCTTGTCATCGATTCCAGCAGCGGAGACGTCTCGGTGATTTGGACTGAAACCTTCGACCCCATCCTGCGCATGAAATTGCCCGATGTGATCCGGGCCATCGGTCGCGGAATGAATCCCGAACGCGCGCTGCAATTGTTCGAAGATGATCATCATCTGCGCTTGTTCGACATGCGCGAATACGTCGGCAAGAACGCCAATCAACAACGCCGCATCCGCAGTCGGCTGATCGGTCGAAATGGCCGTATCCGAGAACTGATCGAAGAGCATTCAGGCTCGGAGATCGTCGTCTATGGGTCCACGGTCGTTATCATCGGCGATGAGGAGTCCTTGCCATTGGCCAGTCAGGCTGTGGAACGCCTCCTGCAGGGCGCGGAGCACTCCAGCGTGCTCAAACATCTTGAGACCGAACGCCGAAAGAAGCGCATGTCGAGCCGCCACCTCGAATCGATGGAGACCGATGAGGGAGGCGACCTATTCGGTGCCCTCGTGCCCGGTCTGGATGCGGCCCGCCGCCAGCGCGACCGGCGTTACAAGGATGCCCAGGTCGACCCCGACGATGCGGGGGCGGTCGAGGACATGATGACGCTGGCCGAGGATGAATCGATCGGATTCGAAGAGGAATGATCAGGCGTCGAGGACATGGGCCATCGCTTCGGCGAGAACCACCTCGACCCCTTGGCGCGTCGCCCATTCGGTGAGACGTGTCACGTCACGGACCAGGAACTCCTCGGCATTGGGATGACCTCTGGCGACGGCTTGGCCAACGTCGATCACACGCGGCTCGCCATCGTGCCACAGGATGTTGTACTCACTGAAATCCGCATGGACGAGTTTTGCATCGTTCCAACAGACCCGCAACCAGTCGAGCAATTCGGCATAGGTGGACGCCGGATCTTCGATCTTCACATCGCGCAGGCGTGGGCTGGGCCCTTCATCGGTGCCCAGATAATCCATCACCAACACATTTCGGAACAGGCCGTGTGGGGCGGGCACACCCAATCCATGCTTGGACATGCGCAGCATGTTGCGGTGCTCCTTGCGCACCCAGATGTTGACCAACTCGTGATGACGGCGGGACAGTCCTCCGAATCGAGGGTCTCCTTCGATGTATTGCATCAAGCCCTTGAACACCGCATTGCTGGTGTGGAAAATCTTGACGGCCGCGACGCCATTCAGCGTGGTCGCGTGGAAAACGTGGGCCTCTTTGCCTCGGGCGATGGGCCAATCCAGCGTGTCGATGTGGCCCTGTTGCATCAATTTGTAGACGGCGAGCAAGGTGCGTTGGTCGAAGACAGCATCGAAGACACGGCGGTCGACCCAATCGTATCCCCCGGTGCCGAGTACACCTTCGAGCCGATGCTCGATCTTCTTGAACATCGATGCGTACTTCTTTTCCTTCATCCAGACCCAAGAGTCCTGCTTGCGATCCATGTCGTCGTGCAGGTGCTTTGACGCCTCTTCCTCGGACCACTTCTCCTCGGCGAGGGCGATATTGTCCGCCTCGATCGCGAGTTCGATCTTGGTCGGGTCCGCATCGAGATCCGTCGATTCCTCGGCGGTGGGGCTGGTCCATTCGCGAGTATCGCCATCGCGACGAGCCTTGCGGCGTCGTCCGATGTCAATCCCTCCTTTCAGGCCGGACCGAACAGGCTGTCCAGATCGTCATCGCTGACGTCGTCAATGGGTTCAGGTTCGGGCGCGGGGGCGGATTCGGATTCGGTTTCGGGTTCGGGTTCGGATTCGGCTTCAGTCGCCTCTTCTTCATCCGCTTCGGGCTCGGCTTCCTCCGCTTCCTCAACCTCTTTGACGGCTTCGACCTTCTCGGTTTCACCGCTGTCGAACAGGTCCTCGTCATCGCCACCACCGAAGATGCCCGCATCATCGATGTCTTCCCAGGAATCGTTGCCGGATCCGAAGATGTCGACAACTTCGGGCAGGACGCCCTTACGTGAAAGGTAGAGAGATTGGGTCTTGGTGTAGCGCTTCTTCACATCCGCCTTGGCATCTTGGAAATCCCATGGCTGAACGACGATGAGGTCGCCTTCTCGCACCCACTGGCGGCGGCGCATCTTGCCAGGGATGCGGGCGAGACGGGTCTCGCCATCCGCACAGACGACGCGCACGCGGCGGCCGCCAAGAATTTGGTCAGCGATGGCGAACATCTCGTTGATTCGCTTGTTGGGGAGCGGTACGCGAATCTTGTCGCTGCCGCCCTGCTCGAGTTGCGCGAGCAACTCTTCGTCAACGGTCTCCTCTCGACGTCGTCCCATGGTAACAGGGCGGCCGGCGCGCCCACCCTACATAAACAGGGAGGCGCGGAGCCAGAAGAGGCCCAGAGGGGGCGACCTCAACGGAACAGCGCTGTCGCCGCATCCGCGGCTGCATTGGCCAACACATCGGCGAGCACACCGAAGCCGAAGACCACGGTTCCCATCGTGCAGATCATGATGGCGATGCGCAGCAACGGGGCCCTAGACAGGCGAACCGGTCGGTCGGTCTCCTCGTAAAACATGACCACACCGAGGCGTAGGTAGTAGAACAGGGACATCGCGCTGTTGATGAAGATCAGAATCGCCAGATAGAACACCCAAGACAACTCATTCCACGCCGCTCCCGTGCCCAAAGTGCTGGAGATGATGCCGTTGACCATCATCAACTTCGACAGGAATCCTGCCAGAGGCGGTACACCGGCGAGGGCCAATAGGAAGACGAACATCGAGACGGCGATCAGCGGGTCACGCTTTGCCAATCCGTGATAATCCGAGATGTCGGATCCACGTCCTTCACACTCCAACAGGGCGACGACAAGGAATGCGCCGAGTTTGAAGGTGACGAGTACGGCGAGGTGGAAGATGATCGCCGTGGCGATCAATTGGCTGGCCGGTCCCGGTCCAATTGCGCCGATGGCTGCAATGCCCGCAAGGATGTAGCCCGCGTGTGCCACGCTGCTGTAGGCGAGCATGCGCTTTGGATTTCGACTGCCCAAGGCAGCGAGATTGCCCCAGGTCATGGTGATGGCGGCGATCATGCCGATGAGCACCAGCCAGGCCTGACCATCGTCGGTCAGGGTGATGCCGATGAGCACGCGCATCAGGGCGAG
Organism: Candidatus Thalassarchaeaceae archaeon; assembly: GCA_963694325.1. Lineage (GTDB taxonomy): Archaea > Thermoplasmatota > Poseidoniia > Poseidoniales > Thalassarchaeaceae > MGIIb-P. The sequence goes on from CAVOCV010000027.1 coordinate 13,076, forward strand.
GAAGCCCATCGCCTTGCTCGCCGTGGCCAGCACACCAGCGACCGGTGCGCTCGCGCCCGCATAGGCATCGGGAGTGGCGAAGTGGAAGGGCACGGCACTGACCTTGAAGCCGAAAGCGACGAGCATGAATCCAAGACCGAGAATTGCCATGGCATTCGGACCATCGGTGGCCCACTTCTCAGCCAGTCCATGCGAACCGCCGATCGTCAGGTCTCCATTCCAGATGTAGAGCATCGAGATGCCGTACAGTCCGATGGCACTGGCCACACTGCCGACGATGAAATATTTCAGACCGGCCTCAGGTCCAGTCTTTGTCTCCTTGAGGAAGGATACCAGCACGTAGGAGGCGAGGCTCGCCAATTCAAGGCCGACGAAGAGCACGAAGAGATTGGTCGACAATGCCACCACGGACATGCCGAGCGCGACCATCAACACGAGCAGGTGGAAATCGACCTGACGTCGGTTGTTGAGCAGACGTGTCAGGCGACGGCCCTCGACCGCTTCATCGGACTGCTTCTTGAGGGCGAGGCGGCGCGGTGGGGTCGCCGGTAGTCGGTCGAAGTTGGCGAGGACGGCGAGCAGGAGTGCGCCGAAGAAAATCATCTCCATCAGGCGGCTGAATGCATCGACGGCGAGGATGTAGGTGCCATCGCTGGCGCAGGTCTCATCGACACGGCCACCCATCGTCAAGCAGGCCTCGGCCATGCCGATGCCCGAGTCCAACATCTGGCTCATCAGGGCGGTGATGAAGGCGGCGAGCAGGGTGAATCCGGCGATGCCGGCGGGGAGGCGCGGATCGCTGGTCAACTTCAGGCGCTTGCCCCCGATGAGAATCGGGATGCGGATGCTCTGGCCGGGAATCGGCAAACGGAAGGTCGCATCGCCGAGGTTCGGCACGATGATCATCGCCGTGATGCCGAGCAGAAGAATCCACTCTGGCATCAGCGCGGCGGCCATATCAGGACCACTGAACAGTGTGCCCAAATTCATGGCTTCACCCCCGGGGAATTGAGCGCTTCAAGAATCACTTCAGTGACCAGACCACTCGACCAGTTCGACATCATGTCGAAGAAGAGGAATGGCAGGATGCCAAAGACGACGGCCAGCACACCGAGAATCAACATGCCCGCATTCTCGTGCCAGGTCAGGTCTCTGGGTGCCTCCCCGTGCATGGTATCGGGGAGAATCGCCTCACCCTCACCTTCGAAGATGGTGCGCTGCATGCTCAACAGGTAGTAGGCCGCGGTGATGATGAGTGTCAGGGCAGGCAGGATGACGAGCCAGCCGAAGGCCATGTAGAAAGCGATGAGGATCGCCACCTCAGCGACGAAGCCCGCCATGAGTGGCAGGCCGAGGCTGGCCATCCATCCAACCATCATGTGGGCACTCATCCAGGGACTGTGGTGGGCCAGACCCCGCATGCTGCCGATCTCCAAGGTGTGGTAATGTTTCTTGAAGGCGCCACAGACGGCGAATAGCAGCGGGCTGATGATGCCGTGCGCGAACATCATGAAGATCGCGCCGGCGATGCCCAACGGTTGTAGCGTTGCGATTCCAAGGAAAATCAATCCCATGTGCGATACCGAGGAATAGGCGACCATGCGCTTGAGATTCGTCTGCCCAAGACAGACCACTGCGCCGTAGACCAGGCTGACCATGCCGAGCACCAGCAACAGCCATTGGAAAGCGATCAATTGGTCCGGGAAGAGCGATACGCCGAGTCGGAGGAAGCCGTAGGCGCCCATCTTCAGCATCACGCCCGCCAACAGCATGCTGCCCGCGGTCGGCGCCTGCACGTGCGCATCTGGTAGCCAGGTGTGAACAGGCACGCTCGGCAATTTTGTGGCGAAGCCAATCAACAACAGCAGGAAGACCATCGCTCGAAGGCCTCCATCGACGAAGTTGCCCGTGGCCTCCGCGTCGGCCATCAGCACGAGATCGAAGGATTTGCCCGTGAGCGAATCCAGCCAACCCGCATCGTTGTGGAAGTACATCACGAGGATGCCCGCCAGCATGAAGACGCTCGCTGTGAAGGTGTAGATGAAGAATTTCTGTGCCGCGTAGCGCCGGTCCTCGCCGCCCCACATGAGGATGAGGAAGAACATCGGGATCAGCGTCAATTCCCAGAAGACGTAGAAGACGAAGAGGTCGAGGCTGACGAAGACGCCGATCAGTGCGCCCTCCATCATCAGGATGAGGCTGTGGAAGTAGGCGCCCTTCTTGGCATCCCATTCGACCAGCATCGAGATTGGGATGATCAGTGTGGTCAACCACACCATCGGGTAGGACAAGCCGTCGATGCCGACGTGCCATGAGACGCCGATCGAGGCGATGATCTGGTGTTCGCCGGCAGCGAAGTCACCCGCGCCGCCGTTTTCGAAGATGTAGCCGCCCCATTCGGTTGGGAGGGCCTCGAATCCGATCAGGGTCGCGAGCGTGAACAGCAGGAGCGCGATGCCCATGTTGACCATACGAATCGGATTCGCCAACTGCTCGCGGCGCTCTTCATCCGCCATCCAGTTGACCAGCATCAGCATCAGCGATGCGAGCAGCGGCAACAGGGTGAGAACGGTCAGCGGGTTGCCGAGAATGTTCACCAAGTCCACTCAGGCCACCCCCCAGAGGATGAAGACGATGGCCAGCATGCCGATGGCGGCCATCAGCAGGTAATCGCTGGCTCGGCCGGTCGTCAGGCTGCGGACGGTGGTGCTGATGCTCTGCGTGCCGTTCTCGATGAGGAATTTGATGCCCAGACCATCGATGATGACCCGGTCGACCCAGGCACAGGCCGCGCCGAGCGGAATGATCGTCTTGGCGATCAGCCATTCGTAGGCATCATCGATGTAGAGGCGGTTGTGAAGGGCGGTGGCGAATCCACCCTCGGCCAATTCGGTCACGTCGGTGTGGCCGGCTCGGCCCGACAGATCGACCAGCCAAGCGACCAAAGGCGTCGCCTCCTCGCCCTTCGCAAGGCCGCCACCATGCAGGCGCATGGCGATGAATGGCCCCAATAGTGCGGACAGCGCAATCGTGGTCCAGCCGACGATCTTGAGGGTAATTTCCTTCGGCAGGAAGGCGTGTTCAAGGGTAGCGACGAGGGCGTAGATGAAGCCGTCATGGAGTTCGAGATGGCCGTTTTCCTCGCCGAGGAAGTGCTGGAAGCCGAACAGGGCGAGAAGGAAGCCGCTGAAGGCGGTCACCAGACTCAGAACGACGAGTGGGGTCTTGATCCACTGGGTCACCTCATGGACGTGTGAAGCCGCCTTGGACTTGGGCTTGCCCGCGAAGGTCATCAACCACATGCGGGACATGTAAAAGCCGGTCATGCCGGCGGTGATGAGAACGAGCATGGCCGGGAAGAGGATCATCGATCCACCGTGGAGATAGACGTTCCAGGCCTGTCCGACGATGCCCTCCTTGGACCAGAATCCACCGATCAGCGGAATGCCGATGATGGACATGGAACCGAGCATCATCGCCGTGCTGGTGATGGGTAACTTGCTCGCAAGTCCGCCCATGTTGCGCATGTCCTGTGGGTCGAATTCGCCGTGGTCCTCGCCATCTTCGTGCACGTGGTCGTGCGCGTGGTGCATCTCGTGGATGACCGAACCGCTGGCCATGAAGAGCATCCCCTTGGCCATGGCGTGGTTGAAGAGATGGAAGAGGGCGGCGCCGAAGGCGACGGTCGCGAGGTGGTGGTAGCCATTGTTGGCGAACCACATCGCTGCACCGAGTCCGGTGAAGATGTAGGCCAATTGGCTCATCGTCGAGTAGGCGAGCACGCGCTTGATATCGTTGGCGACGAATGCGATGAAGGCCGCCATGCAGGCCGTGATGCCGCCGATCCAAGCGATCAGCATCGCAACATCAGACAGCATGCCCTCAAAGGCGGGTTCTGCGAAGATGTTGAACATCCGCGCGACCAGATACAGTCCCGCATTGACCATGGTCGCAGCGTGGATGAGCGCGGACACGGGGGTCGGGCCCTCCATCGCATCGGGCAACCATACGTGGAGCGGGAATTGTGCCGACTTGCCCACACAACCGACGAAGAGCAGCAGCAGCGGCCAGACGAGCGCATCCCCGGAGACGGCTTCACCGGTCGCTGTCAGGGCCGGGCTGTCGAGAATCACTGCGAAGTCCAGCGAGTGGTAGATGTCGTAGAGCATGAACAGGCCGATCATCAGGAATACGTCGCCCACACGCGTGGTCAGGAAGGCCTTCTTGGCCGCGGCCGCGGCGCTGGGCTTCTCCCAGTAGAATCCGATCAGAAGATAGGAGCAGAGTCCCATGATCTCCCAGAAGATGAACAGCCAAAGGAAGCTGTCCGCGAGCAGCATGCCGAACATGCCGAGGGAGAACAGCAGGAACTCGCCGAAGAAGCGGTGATTGCGGTCCTCGTTGATCGGGTCTGTCGTCATGTATCCGATGGAGAACCAGCAGATCAGGAAGCACAGGAAAGCGGCGACGAAGAGCACGGTCAGGCTGACCGCATCGATCCATACACCGAAGGAGATGCCCGCGGCTCCGATCAGTTCGTGGTTGACCCCGTCATCGTTGAGCAGATCGAAGCTGATCCAATCGGGGATGATGGTGCCCGTGCCGGGGAAATGGCCGTGGCCGAGGATGAATTCGTACACGAGCCACAGCGTTAGAACCAGTGTGATGGCGAGCGCGGCGAGGACAATGATGCCGCCCTCCTTGAGGTCGTGTTTCCACATGTCCGTGCCCTTGAACACCTGACCGAGAATGAGCACGATCGGGAAGACGAGCAATGGCACGGCCAGGATGAAGATCGTGCTGCTAATCGCATCGTAACCAACCGCCTGACAGATGAAGGGGAAGGTGATCATCATCGCGACGGGCAGGAGGAGGTTCCACTCCGACTTGTTGTGTTGTCCCATGAGTTCACACCTCCTCAATGCCGAAGCAACGTTACCTCATCCAGACTGATCGTTTGGCGTTGGCTGTAGAGTGCCAGGAAGATTGCGAGGCCGACCGCGACCTCGGCCGCAGCGATGGCGATGGCGATGGCCGTATACACCCATCCATGGACGTCTTGGTAGTGGGCCGCGCCCGCGACGAAGTTGAGATTGACCGCGTTGAGCATGATCTCGACGCACATCAGGACGATAATCGCGTTCTTGCGGGTGAAGCAGCCGGCGAGGCCGATGACGAAGAGGAAGGCGCCGAGGCCGGCGATCCAAGAGGGCTCGATCATTCCTCCTCACCTCCAGTGAGTTCCCACATGAGGTTCGTCTCACGCTCGTCGCGGACCAGATAGGCGGCACCGGCCATGGCCATGGCCAGCAGGGTGCCGAGCACGACCAGTGTGAAGGCCCAGTCATTGAGCACGGCTGAAG
>CAVOCV010000028.1:0-17142 GCA_963694325.1 Candidatus Thalassarchaeaceae archaeon
TGGGCTCGCGTGAGGATGAGTTGATCGAGGCCGGGAAATTGAAAGGGAAAATGCCCAACTCACTGGTCATCGGAACCCTGTCTGGGCTGGGGATGTGGACCTTCTTCCTGATCATTGGAATCGTCGCTGTGATCATGGGCGAAGCCTTTGCGCGCAGCGGGCTGATTCATGTGTTGGCACTGAGCATCGCGGTTCTGCTGTTCGTTCTCGGCGCTTTCATGCTGATGGGTGGCACCTCGCATCTGATGGGATTCATTCAGAGATTCGTCGACAAGTGGTCGACAACCGAGGCGGATGATACCTTCACGCCGAAGCGCAACATGTATCTGTACGGCTTCGGATATGCAGCGGCGTCAGTCGATTGCACCGCCGCTGCGGTGTTGCCATTCGTGATTTATCTCTCGACGCTCGGCAATGATGCTGTGATGTATGGCCTCGGTGCGCTGATGGTCGGATTGTTGATTCTGATGATTGTCGTGACCGGATTCGTCGGCCTCGGCCGTCAGGTCGCGATCAACTTCCTGCGCCGGGCGACGGGCACGATCAAATTGGTTGGTGCTTGGATGATGATGTTCGCTGGCATCGGCTTGACAATCTACCTCACCAATCCCGAACTGACCACCCTGATTCTCTGAATTTAATCGAACCCCACCATGGTCCAAATTGATATACTGCGGCCGGAGGCCATGTTTTGATGCTCGACCTCATCGTGGTGCTCGGTATTTTGATTGCCGCCTACATGGCGTGGAATATCGGTGCCAATGACGTCGCCAATGCGATGGGTACCAGCGTTGGTTCTGGCGCCCTCACGCTTCGTCGTGCCATCATCGTCGCCGCGGTCTTCGAATTCCTTGGCGCCGTGCTCTTCGGCAGCCACGTGACAGACACGATTCGCAAGGGTGTTCTCACATTCGATGAAGCTGAGATGGAGTTGTACTCTGAGCGGTTGATGTATGGCTTCATGGCCGCGCTACTGGCCGCTGCGATCTGGCTGACGGTGGCGACCAAGTGGGGCATGCCAGTCTCGACCACTCACTCAATCGTCGGCGGTGTCATCGGCATGGGACTCTACATTCACCCCGCTGCGGTCAATTGGGGCAAGGTTCTGGAGATCGTCCTCTCCTGGATCGCTTCTCCGTTGCTCGGTGGCATCCTCGCCTTCGTCTCCTTCTGGGTCATCAAGAAGGTCATCATGGAACACGACGACCCGCTTGAACGAACCCGTCGAATGGCCCCCCTTCTCGCCCTGCCCACGTTCTTCGTGCTGGGCTTGGCACTCCAGTTCAAGGCGCTCAAAGGCTTCTACAAAAATATCGGCAAAGAGCATTGGCTCCCCGCGAAAAATGGCACGACATTCAACCCGCTCGCAGAGGGTGCTTGGATTCCGCTGAATGCGCTTATCGTCTCGCTGGCCATCGGTGTGGCTGCAAGCTTGGTGATGTATCTCATCCTGCGCCGCTTCGAATTCAAGGAAGAGGGCTATGCGGGCGTCGAACGGGTCTTCATCTGGTTGCAGATTATCACCGCCTGCTACGTCGCCTTCGCCCACGGTGCGAACGATGTGGCCAATGCGATCGGACCGATGGCGGCCATCTATCAGATTGCGACAGATGGGGTGTTGGTCGCTGAAGCCTCCGTGCCACTCTGGCTACTGCTTCTCGGTGGTGCGGGCATCACCGTCGGTGTGGCGACCTGGGGCTACAAGGTGATGGACACCATTGGCAAGAAGATCACACACATCACGCCTTCGCGCGGCTTCGCCGCGGAATTCGGTGCAGCGACCACGGTGCTCATCTTCTCGATGCCCTTCTTGGCTGTCCCCATCTCGACCACACACACCCTCGTCGGGGCCGTCGTCGGTGTCGGCCTGGCCGGTGGTGCGAGCGCAGTCGACTTCCGCGTCTTCGCCAAGATTGCCGCATCCTGGGTGGCAAGCCTCCCCATCGCCGGTGTACTCTCGGTCATCTTCTTCATTCTCTTCGCGCTCAATCCGAACAACGTCCTCGTCGTCTCCGTCGCCTCGGTGGGCGCTGTCATTTACATCGTCACGCGTGAGGATCCTGCGGTCGAGGAGGCCGAGGTACCGATTGTCGTCTCCGAGATGCCGATGGGTGAGCCCGTGCCCGGCGCGGCCCGCTCGGTCTTCGCCGTCTTCCACGACCACGCCCTCGCCGTCGAAGAGACCGTCGAGCACATGCTGACCGCGGTCAACGCTGCGGTCGCGGGCGAGGACCCGAGCGAGGCCATCAAGGCCACACAGGAGGCAGAACTCTCGGCCGACGTCATCAAGTCCGACATCCGCGACATGCTCGGCACCGGTGTGCGCCTCGCGGTCAACAAGGAGGTATTCCTCCACATGTTGGCTCGACAGGATCGCATCGCCGACTATGCACAGAACGTCGCCGAGCAGCTCTCCTTCCGACCGCTGTACGAGGACGAAGAAGCGCGCGCGCTTCTGCTGACCATGGCCGAGGCTGTCTCGGCCACCGTCGCGAAGTATGAGGACACGGTCGAATTCCTGCACAACTTCGCCCGTTCCGGCTTCGCCAAGCGTGAGGGCATGGCCTTGCGCACACTGATTCGCGAGGTCAACAAACTCGAGCACTTGGCCGACGAGGCCGAGGTCAGCGCCGCATCCCATGTTTTCAGCGCCGGCGACGACGAACCGCTCGCTGCGATGCACATGTATCGGGTGCTACAGCGCCTCGATGACGTTGCCAACGCTTGTGAGAAGGCCGCGAATGCCTTCCTACCGCTCGTTCTGGGATGAGTTCCATCGGGTCAGGGCGATGAGAATCGCCAACCAGACCAACCCCTGCATCAGCCCGGATAGGCCGGGCATCTCCATCGAGTGCAATGGCGCGACCTCTCCGGAAGCTCGGGGCGGTGGTCCCTGTCCAGCGCCGCCTTTCGGCCCCCCTGTCGCATCTCCATGGTAGCACATCTGGAAGTAGGGGAATCCAATCATCGGGACGGTATTTCCGTCGGTGTCAACATGGGTGTCAGGCGAGGCGGACAGCGGTGTGCTGACGTAGTGATAGATGCCTTCAGGATATTCGGGTGTGGGGCTGAAGATGCCATTGCATTCGTCCAATCGGCTCATGCCATCGATGTATTCCCAATCATCCGTGCCGTCGTAACCGTCGCGCCCACTCTCGGTGAGTTGGTAGGAGGACTCCATCGGGATGACCACCCTGGCGGTGTTCCAACCGTACATGCCGTAGATGGGGTAGCCGTCAAACGACCAACCGATGATGCCCGAGTGGACGGTGGAATCGATTTTTGTCCAGTCGTAATCGGTCATGTCCTCGCCGTCGCCCGGCGTCCACAGGATGCAGTTCGCGTCCCAGTGGTAATGGTAGGTCGCCCCCGCGGAATGACCACCGCAGATGCCCAGTTCAATCGCTTGTCGATCCTCATCGTAGTAGTGGTGGTGCAGGGCGACCGCGTCGCCACCTGGCCCATCCTCGGGACCGAAGATCGGCACACCATTCACAGCGACAGCGACCGCACCACGCTCGGGTACGGTCTCATGGCTGCCATCGGTATCCTCGGTCGTCACCATGGGGAAGGTCCAGTCATAATCGACCTCATCCGTACAGCATCCCCGCGTCGAGGTGAAGTCGTGATTGGGAATCCCATTCGACCAGACCTCCATGTCCTCGCCATTCAGTCGAACGGTCGTCACACAGGTGAAGGGGTCATTCGAGTTGGCCTGGTAGCCGTATTGGTCATTGAGATCGTAGATCGGACCGACACCGCTGCCTTGGCAGACCCACGAATCGAAGGGGTCGTAGGGGTCGGCGGTGTGGATTTCGCATCCGTTGGCATCGACCTCTGCCCCTGCCGGTGTGTCCGGGCATGTATCATCGGCATCTGCGACCCCATCATTGTCGCTGTCGATCAATGAATCGCAACCGTCGACGATGCCATCTGCATCGACGTCGACATTGTCATTGTGACCCTCGCAACGATCCTCGGCATCGGAGACGCCATCCCCATCGGCATCACGCTGTGAATCCGAGCATCCGTCTGGATGGACCGGCTCGCCCTCGGGCGTGTCGTCGCAATCGTCCTCATCATCTGATAATCCATCACGATCCGCATCCGGCACCTCAGGGTCTTCAGGGTACAACTCGGGGATTGCATAGGTGACCACCGTGCGAGTCATCGTGAAGAGACCACAATCTGCAACCACCTCACCGGCGCGATTCGTGGCGTTATAATCGAGTGGAATCGAGAATTGGGAATTCGTCACCTCCCCGTCCAGGTCAGACTGTCCCTGTGGCGTATAGACCACAGTACAGGTCGAGGGATAGGTGTGTTCTATGCCGCCGAGAATATTCGCCCAGACGCTGTTGTCCACCGGCTCGACAAAGGTCATGGTGAGCGCTGGCGCGGGTTCGTTTGGCAATGGCATCACGGCCGAGGCATAGGCGGAATCCGAGATGGCGCCCTCGGCATCCGTCGCGCTAGCGATGAGCACCCATTCTCCGGGCTGACCGATGGGCAGCACCCCGGACCACTTGCCATCCGAGGCCGCATGGAAGGTGAAGGGTCCTTGCCGATTCGTCTCATCGATCGGGTCGACCATCTCGACGTGGATGGCCACATTCGATGCATCCTCATCCGCCACCAATCCATGGACTGTGAACGCGGTGACGCCGTAGCCGTGGACCGCATCATCGATCGACAACAATGGCGCATCGTTGGTGTCTGTCGGCTCCTCAGAATCGTCCCCATCTCCTGCCGCCGCCGGCGCATCATTGGCCGCCATACCACCGAGAAATCCGAGCCCGCCACCGACGACCAACATGCCGACCAGAAGCGCCGCACTCCATCCAAACCTGTCATCCATGCACGGCGCTAGGTCCCTATGGGACCTATAACGCCTCACATTGACAGTGCGGGTCGCATCTGGTATTGCCAGATCACAGCGAGCAGCGCCAGCCCACTGATGAGGTCCCAGACGAAGTGCTGCTTGGTCGTGAGGATGGAGATGCTCATCGCCACGAAAGCGATGCCGATGGCCCATTGCTTCCACACCGTTCCGCGCCACCAGCGAATGGCGAACATCGTGATCAATCCGGCCTGACTGACGTGCAGGCTCGGCCAGGCATTGTAGGGGCTGTCGACGAACCATTGGAACTCGAATCCGGCGACGAAAAGCGGGTGGGCATCACCGATTCCCGCGACCGCTTGGGAGCGGATGTGAACCTCGGCGGGAGAGATGATGAAAATCAGATTCGAGACCGCCGACAGCACGATCAGACCTTGCCCCATCAACATGGCTTCACGACGCGCTTCTGACGTATTCGGCATCGAGAATAGCGGCAGCGGATAGAACAGGAAAAACAGCGAAAGGTAGAGCACGATCGTCCAGGCGAGGAATGGAATCCCGAGGTCGAGGGAGGTGGTCGGATCCCAGACTGTCGTGCCACGCCACGCCATCGCCTGATTGGTGATTCCATACAGCGGACCGATGGTGACGAGGAGCAGGCCGGCCAACCCATAGAGGAAGCCGAGCCGCGTCTCATTGTCACGAATCGGACGCCAAATTGGCCAGAGTTCGAGGAACCTCTCGCGCACGAGAAAACCTCACTTCAGGCTGCGCGTGAAGGACTGAATTCCGGTGATGTGGCGGGCGATAATCAGGTTGTGAATGTCGTGGGTGCCCTCGTAGGTCTTGACCGATTCGAGGTTGTTCATGTGGCGCATGATGGGGTATTCGCTGGTGACGCCGTTGGCGCCGTGGATGTCGCGCGCAACGCGCGCGATGTCCAATGCGATGTCGACATTGTTCATCTTCGCCAAGCTGACATATTCGGGAATCCACGCATCTGCATCGACCTTCTGACCCAAATGGTAGGCGAGCAGTTGTCCCTTGGTGATCTCGCGCAACATCGTTGCCAACTTCATCTGAATCAATTGGTAGGAGGCGATCGGGTGATCGAACTGAATGCGGGCCAGACTGTATTGACGGGCCGCGTCAAAACAGGCCTGCGCTGAACCGATGCTGCCCCAGGCGATGCCAAACCGCGCCCGGTTCAGGCATGAGAATGGACCGGACAGGCCCTTCGCATCCGGCAGCAGCCTATCCTTGGGAATCTTGCAGTCTTGGAAGACCAACTCACTGGTCACGCTGGCGCGAAGCGAGTGCTTGCCCTTCTGTTCAGGAGCGGTAAAACCCTCATCACCCATCTCGACAATGAAGCCGCGAATCTCGCCATCCAACTTTGCCCAGACGATGGCCAAGTCACAGATGGTGCCGTTGGTGATCCACATTTTCGCCCCGTTCAAGAGGTAGTGGTCGCCCTTGTCCTCGGCCTTGGTGATCATGCCGCCGGGGTTGGAACCGTAATCGGGCTCGGTCAGGCCGAAGCAACCGATCAGCTCGCCTGTTGCCATGCCGGGGAGATACTTCTGCTTCTGTTCTTCGGTACCGAACTTGTGAATCGGGTGCATCGAGAGTGAGCCCTGGACGCTGGCGAAGGAACGGAGTCCAGAATCGCCGCGCTCCAATTCACGGCAGACCACACCGTAGGCGGTGTAGGACATGCCGGCACAGCCGTACTCCTCGGGAATCACCATGCCCAAGATGCCCATATCGCCCATGTCGGCGATCCATTCGCGGGGGAATGTGCCGTCGAGATAATGCTGCTCAATGTTCGGGATGACCTTCTCATCGACCCAATCGCGGACCATGTCGCGCACCATGCGCTCCTCGTCGGTCAGCAGGTCGTCGACGTCGAAGAAGTCGAGCGCCTCGTAGGTCATGGTCATCGCGCCGCGTGGGCCCCTTTGAGGTTTGCCGAAGCACCCCATCGGGCTGCGGCGGTGGATGATTTCCGTCCAGAGGGAGGTGGTTTTGATTCAGTGAAAGTGAAGGTCGTTCACTTCTTCTTGCCCTTGCGGGCGGATTTCTTCGCCAGAATCTCGGCCTCGGTGGCCGCCGTGGCTGCCGCCTCTCGCTTGGCGGTGCGACGCGCGTGATACTTCTTCTGCAGCGTTTCGCTATTCATGAAGATCAGACCGAGGACGACGCCGGGCACGGCGACGATGACCAAGGCCCCGATGACCCAGGAGACGGCGCTATCCGTCCAGACATTCTTCTCCTCGACCGGATGGAATCCGATGATGCCGCCAAAGGAGGTGACGATGAATCCGATGTCGGGATTGTCGACCGTGCCCCAGGTCCCGATGAGACGCTCACCCGCGAGCGAGGAACTCTCCTTCCGTACCGAATCGTGATCGACCCATTCATACCCCTCGGCATTGGTGACATCCCACGCCATGACGTGGAAGGGGGCGAGGGTGACGAGCGCTTCTCCGGCGCCGCGCGTGTGTACGGTGGTGAACTGACCGCTCAGGCCGTTGATGATTTGAGTCATGATGGTGGAGGTGGGCGGTGTGTCCTGCTCGATGCCGATGCGTCCAATCTTGCGCCCATCGCCGATGGCGATGCAGCGATTCCAGTTGGGTTCTGCGCAGTTGACCCCGCGCCAGACACCGTCCGTGCCACCGATCCAATGGAGGGTGTGTTCGGTGCGTGAATCGAGGACGGCGATGCCGTCGGATAGAGTCGAGACGACGCATAGATTCACCTCGGCATGACAGGCGATTCCCGTGACCTGGCTGTCACCGGTATCGTTGAGAAGATCGAAGACGCCGATGCCGCCTTCACCTTCGTGATAGGCCCAGATCCAGCCGTCTTCGCCACCGACGTAGGCATAGGTGCCCGCGGCATTCCAGGCCACAGCCGCAAGGTCCACACCGGCCATCACGCCGCTGCCCGACACCGTCGTGACAGAGTGGTCCTCACCCGCATAGCGTAGGAGGGTGCCCGCATCGCCCGCCAGCAGTGCGGTATTGCCCCGCGGGTGCCAATCGATGGCCCGCAGTGTATTGGTATTCGGTGTGCCCAATTCGACTTGGATCGTCGGATCATCTCCATCGAGCAATCGGGCATATCCATCCGCGCCGGCGACGAGCACGACTTGGTTGGTTGAACCGCCGGCTGCGACGGCTTCGAGCCCGAGGTCTCGCTCTTCGAGCCAGAATGGGTTTTCGATGGTCACGGCACTGGCCGCGGAGACCGTCGTGCCGAGAATCGGCAGGAGGAGGAGCGCCATGAGTACGCAAGCGGTACGTGCTCGAGTGGCCATCGGGCCGGCGACCTCGCTTGCCGCTATCACCCTTCGCAACGATGCCGCCCGGCCGCGACCCTTAACGACAGGTTGCCGCTCGGAGGGTGTATGGAGACATTCGAAGTCAAGCGCGGACTCATCAAGACCATGGCATCAGATGGAGGCCTTGCGGGCCTTGCATCGACTCATTTCGAGAACGTGAACGGGACTGGGGATACCTTCTCTGGCAGCCACGGCATCATGTCCTCCATCAAGGCTGAATACAACAGCCTCGGCAAACTCGTCGTCGATGTCGTCAACGAGCGACCCGACTTTGACGATGACGACGCGATGACTGTCGCGATGGACACACGGCGCCGCTGGTCTACTTTCCTCGACGAGGCGACCGGCTATACCTCAAAGCAGCGCGGCGACAAGGCGAAGGAATGGGCCAAGAAGGGCACCAAGGCCAAGTCTGGCATCAGCCAAGCCCGCCATTTCATGGAGATGGCCGCCAATATCAGCGATGAGACCCGCGCCGAAGCGGAGACATTCATCACCACGATCGAAGCCCTGCTCGAAGCCGGTGACAACACCAAGGCCGAAAGCACGGCAAAGAAGCTCGGAAAACTCCTGGAGTCATGAGCGAGATGTCCCCCGAAGAGCGACTCGAACGAATCGTCGGTGCCGCGGCTGAGGTCGTCGGTGTCGATCATCTCGAGTCCCGCATCGCCGACGGGGGCACCATTCGCGCCTACGTCGGATTCGAACCCAGCGGCAAAGCCCACATCGGGTGGAAGGTCCTCGCGACCAACCTCAAACGGATGCTCGAAGCGGATGTCAACGTCCTCGTTTTCATGGCCGATTGGCACGCCTGGGTCAACGACAAATTCGACGGCGACATGGACAAGATCCAGACCACAGCCAAGTACATGGAAGAGGTATTCCGCAGCCTGCTCGACCATCCCGAAGAGGGCGATGGCCCCGGCCAACTGCGCTTCGGTTATGCCTCCCAAATCATGGACAGCGGGGACTACTGGGCGCGTGTGCTTCGCTGCTCGAAAAACATGAGCCTTGCGCGCGTGCGTCGCACCTTCTCCATCATGGGGCGCGACGAGGATTCTAGCGATGGCGACCTGTCGAAATTCTTCTACCCCGCCATGCAGGCGGCTGACATCTTCGAGATGGACATCGACATCGCCATCGGCGGCATGGACCAGCGCAAGGCCCACATGTACATGCGAGACGTTGCCGACCACTGGAATTGGACCAAGGCGACCTGCGTCCACACCACCATCATCTCGGGCCTGCGGTCCGCAGGCGCACGAATGGACTCCTTCGACCACAAGATGAGCAAGTCTGACCCCGCCGGGGCCATCCTGCTCCACGACGATCCCAAGCGCCTGCGCAAGAAGATGCGAAAGGCCTACCTCGACATCGAAAAGGACGACAGCCCGATCTATGAATTGCTTGAACACATCATCCTCCCCGAGCAGGGAAGCATCACCGTCACACCCAATCCAGAGTATGGAGAACCGAGTACGTACTCGACGCTGAATGACTTCATCGCCGCTGTCAAAGACGGCAGCGTGCATCCGCTCGATGCCAAATTCGCCGTCGCCGATGCACTGAGCGCGGGGCTCGAATCGATGCGCGCACATTTCGAGGCGAATCCCGACCTGCTGGAAGCCGTCACAGCATTCACAGGCCCATGAGATCAAGCGCCGAGGCGCGGCGTAACCAACTGATTATTGTTGGTAATAATAATCCAGCCAACGTCCACCCGTCTCAATGGCTGCCGGAATTGCAAATCTAAAACGTCGAACTGCTCGCACGAATCGCCCACGGCTTGATACCGACCGGGCCCCGATGTTGCATTGATGAAGACCACACCCCACTCTCGTGCCGGGGCATCATTCAAAGGGGAAGTGGAGACGCCCGCGGTCTACACTGGAGGTGAATCCCATGGCTGACGTCGGTATCGATGACATCGCGATTCACTTTCCCAAGTTGTATCTCGACATGAAGGACTTCGCAGCGATGCGTGGTGCGGACTATGGAAAATTGAACAAAGGTCTGGGGCTTTCCGCCATGGCCATTCCAGACGTCCACGAGGACACGGCAACGATGGGTGCCAACGCCGTCACCCGCCTCATCGATCGCAACGGCATCGACCCGACGACGATCGGTCGAATGTACTTGGGCACGGAGAGCGCACTCGACGGGTCCAAGCCGACAGCGACCTACATCCTCGACATGCTCACCCAGCGCTATTCGTCACGCTTCGGTGATGACTGCTTCCGCAATTGCGACGTCGTCGACATGACCTTCGCCTGCATCGGCGCGGTCGATGCGCTGCACAACACCCTCGATTGGGTGGCGCGTGGTGGAGAGAAGGAGGGCCGCCTCGGCATCGTCGTCTTCTCTGACAATGCCAAGTATGACCTTGAGTCGGCTGGCGAATACACTCAGGGCGCCGGTGGTGGTGCGCTTCTCGTGCGCCACGAGCCGCGCTTGCTGGCCATTCCCGACCGCTGGGGCGTCTCGACCTCGCCGGTGCACGATTTCTTCAAGCCGCGCCGCGAGGTCAGTCTCAAGTCAGTCATCTCTCACGTCGTGCAGTTGGCCCGTGAATCCGGTGCCAACCTCAAGGAAGGACTGGTCGATCGCATGGTGCGACACCTGCCCGAATCCACGGTGCGCCGCCTCGGCATCTTCAGCCATGGCGAGGAGAAGGTCAGCGTCCACCGCGACGAGCCCATCTTCGATGGGCAGTACTCCAACCAGTGCTATCAGGACGCGGTGCGAGAAGCCTTCCGCGACTTCCGCGAGAAGGCGATTGGCGACGGCCGCTGGGACCCCAGCGGCGAGGCGGTTCTGACCGAGGAATGGGTGCGCATCATCATGCATCTCCCGTATGCCTTCCAGGCCAAGCGCATGTTCCCGGCCGTGTTCGCGCACGAACGCAAGGGCACGGCGAATTGGGCGGATGTCGAGGCCGACCTTGGCCCCCAGCCCGAATTCAAGGATTTCGACGACACGCCCGAGGGCATCGCCGAGCACGGACGCGCCCTCGACGGCTACCGCCGTAACATTTCCAAGACCACAGCCTACCAGGAATTCCATGCCGAACGCATCGAGAAGGGCCAGCGCGCGTCGAGTCTGATCGGCAACCAGTACACCGGTTCCATCTTCCTCGCCCTGATGTCGACCTTCGAATCCGATTACGAAGCCGACGCCCCCATCGATGCAGGAAACTTCGGCCTGTGCGGCTATGGATCTGGTGCCAAGGCCAAGGTCTTCGAAGGCGTGGTCAGCCCGCGCTGGCGCGAGGTCGTCGCCGGGTGGAATCTCTTCGAGCGCATGGCCGGCCGCATCGCCATCGACCATATCACCTACGAAGCCCTCCACAAGGGCATCCACGACGGCAGTGTCCTGACCCCGCGCGGTGAGTTCGCGCTCGTCGACATCGTCGACGAGGAAGGCGTCCGATTGGGCGCCCGCGAGTATGCCTGGGTCGAGTGAATCGGGTGTGTCACATCACACTCGGTGTGGCTTGAGAATCGGTGCGAATCGTTCATAGAGGGACTTCAGGTCGCGCATCACCGTAGGTGATGAAGACATGGCTGATATTGCAGTGCTCCTGAAGCAGGTCCCCGACACGAATGCAAAAATCGTCATCTCCGGCGGTCGCGTCGATGAGGGCGCGGTCAACAAGTGGTCGATGAGCCCCTATGACGAATATGCACTCGAGAGCGCGCTGGCCCAAGGCGGCTCGATCACAGCGATCACCTGCGGCCCCGCCCGCGCCAAGAAGCTGCTCACCGACGCCGCGGCGGTCGGCGCGACCGAACTCATGCACATCGTCGTCGAAGATTTGACGACGTTGGATTCCAATCAAGTATCATCGATTCTTTCTGCTGCTGTACAGCGTACAGGCGCAACCGTGGTGTTCTGCGGCAAGCAGGCCGCCGATACCAATGCCGGCAGCACCGGACCGGGCGTTGCCCGAAAGATGGGCGCGGCCTGTGTCACGCTGGTCAGCGAACTGTCTGGAGATGCCTCCGGCTTCTCCGCCCTGCGCCCGAGCAGTGAGGGCATGGAGCGCGTCAGCATCGCCGCCCCCTGCGTCATCGCCTTCGACAAGATGGCCACCGAATTGCGTCGCCCCAATGTCAAGGGCATCATGATGGCCAAGAAGAAGGCCGTCGAGACCCTTTCACCCGCCGACCTCGGCGTCGATCTCGGCGCTGCGGATGTCACCCTCCAGGCCCAGAACCCGCCGGCCGAGAAGCCGGCCGGACAGAAGTTCGAGGGCGCGGAGAGCGTCGCCACAGTGGTCAGCAAACTGCGCGACGAGGCAAAGGTACTCTGAGGAGGAATGAATCATGACGACAATCATCGCAGAAACATCTGGCAACAGCCTCCATCCCGTCACCGCTCAACTCGTCACCGCCGCCGGCGGCGACGCCACCATCATCTGTCCCGGTGGGACGGGTGCGGACGAAGCCGCCGCGCTCAGCGGCGTTGCAAAGGTCATCTCGGTCGAGGGCGACTGCTTCGCCACCTTCGATGGCGGAGCGTGGGGCTCCGCAATCTCTTCACTCTGTGAAGGGCGAGTGATTGCGGCTGCGACTGCAAATGGCAGAGAACTGGCAGCGAGCATCGCTGCTCTGAAAGGATGCGCCGTCGTTCAAGACGTCACGGGCATCGATGGAGATTCCATCACCCGACCTATCTACTCGGGGAAGGCGAACGAGACGCTCACCGTCTCCGCCGACACCATCCTGACCGTGCGCCCGAACACCTTCCCCGGCGCCGACGGCGGCGGCAGTGCGCCGGTCAATACCGTCAACCAGAGCGCCGATGTCGCTGTGGCTGTGCAGGAAGCGATCGCCAAGGCCAGCGAACGACTCGACGTGTCCGATGCCGACGTCATCATCTCCGGCGGTCGCGGCATGGGCAGCATTGACAATTTCAGCCATCTCGAAGCGATCGCCGACACCCTCGGCGCCGCGGTCGGCGCTTCGCGCGCAGTCGTCGATGAGTGGGGCATGTCCCACAGCATGCAGGTCGGACAGACCGGCAAGACGGTCAATCCCAGCCTCTACATCGCGGTCGGCATCAGTGGCGCCATCCAGCACTTGGCTGGCATGCGTTCCTCGAAGTACATCGTCGCCATCAACAAGGATCCCGATGCGCCGATCTTCGGCGTCGCCGACTATGGCATCGTCGCCACCTGGGAAGAGGCACTTCCCGCGCTCGCCGAAGCCCTCGGCAACCTCTGAGGCTCAACCATGGACAAAGGCTCACTCATCGCGGGTGCGGTCGTCGGTCTATTGCTCGGTATCGGCCTTGCTGGCACCTATTTTGCCGACCCGCCCTCGACCTTCGCAGATGCGGATGGTGACGGCATCGCCGATGATTTTGATCTGCGTCCAGACGGCGATGCCCACATCCAGTTCGTGCTCGCCCAATTCGTCCACGCCTCAAGTAATCAGAGTAGAAACGTCACGCTGATCATCGGCTACAATGACGACGGCGACGCCACGGGCAGTCTTTCGGGCCAAGTGTGCATTCTCAATCTCACCTTGGCTGCGAACACGACCATCTCCCACCCCGCTGGTCGATGCGTCTTCCAGGTCGACGATTACGCCCTGCGCTCGGTCTCCTTCGAATATCGCCTGAACGAGTCGATTGATCATGGCCACATCATCATCGACACGCCATGGGACCTCTACCCCATCCCCGACGACGTCAACCCGTGGGGCGTCAACATCACCGTCGACCCGCAGGAATTGGCGGGCGGGTCGACCATCGATCTCAATGGTCTGTCCGACGGCGACAATTGGGAGCACAATGCCCGCGTCGAATTCGTCACCTCCGCCTTCAAACCTTGAGGAATTCATCATGTCCTCTCCGCTGGTTACCGAGCCGACTGCAGCGCATGATGCCTCCATCATCTGGATGCATGGACTCGGCGCCAGCGCGAACGACTTCGCCGACATGCCAGGCATCATCCCACGCCCCGGCACGCGCTGGATCTTCCCCAACGCGCCGGTCCGCCCCGTGACGCTCAACAACGGCATGCGCATGCGCTCCTGGTTCGACATCCGCTACATGGGTGGGGGCGAAGAGAGCGGCGAACGAGAGAGCCCGGAAGAAGCCGCGGATTCACATCGCATCATCACCGAACTCATCGAGGCTGAACACGCCAAAGGCATCCCGGCCCATCGAATCGTCCTCGTCGGATTCAGCCAGGGTGGCGCCATGTCGCTCTACACCGGGACCCGAACAACAGAGACCCTCGCCGGCATGGTCTGCTTGTCCGGTTATCTACTGTTCAATGAAGTCCAGTTGGAGGCGGCACACCCCAACAATCGCCAGACCCCCGTCCTCATCTGCCACGGCACCCACGATGATGTCGTGCCCTATCGCAGTGGGTTCCTCTCAGCCGGCTTCATGAAGACGCACGGCTGGCCGGTCGCCTTCGAGGAATATCCGATGCAGCACGAGGTCTCCATGCCCGAGATCCGCCGCATCGGCGAATTCTTCGCCGAGGTTCTCGATCAGAATTGATCGGGCGGCGGCACCTGGCCGATCACATACACCTGCGGAACGACCTTTTCGCTCGGCAGCGCATCGGTGATGATACTGCGCGCGCGCTTCTGCTTCTTCGCCACGAACCACTGTCCACGAGAGGGCGTTGTGAGCGGTGTCTGCGGATTGCCGAAATGAATCGAATCATCGATCACATCATTCGTGCCCCATGGATTGTGGCCCCAGTGCTTGTTGTTCTTGCGATACATCCGCAGGGCGAGGGCTGCGGACAGCATGCTGGCGGCTCCAGTCAGGCCAGCGAGAGCCAGTGTAATCAGTTCCATGATTTTTCGACAACGGTTTGCTATTAACCGCTTCGATTCACTTGTGCGCTCCCTGCATCATGGGGTCCCACATGCACGAGGGGGAATTCAGTCGGCGAGCAGGTCGTAGGTATCGTCGATCGCGGTTCCTTGGACTTGAACGGTGATGGTATCCGTACTGCTTTCTCGTGATGTGTCGGAGACGGAGAGGGTGAAGGTGTGATTGCCGACCGGCAATCGGACTCTGATCAAGGCTTCTTTGCCGATCTGCTTGGAGTGGCCATCTCGCCAGATCCATTGTTCGATGCTCTGACTGCCCGCACTGGTCGCGCTGCCATCGAGCAGCACGGTGGCCGTGCCATCCGATTTCGCTGCGACGACCTGATCGGTCCCCGCATCTGCGGTCGGCGGCACGTGGCTGATGAAGTCATCATCGGACAGCCCCGTCAGCAGGTCGGGGGTGTCATCCTGCACCATGGCGAGTTGTTCGATCTCATCGTCGAGCATATCGAACAGCGCCTCATCGACATCGTGACGCTCATGCATCAGGCCGCGCTCCTCCTCGGTCAGGAGTGATGCGATGGTCTCCTCATCGTCGGCATAGAGCGCCTCATCCGGTGCGGCCACAGGGGCCTCGGTGACGAATTCCTGCAGGTCCTCATCGATGTCGAAGTCTTCTGAGATCGCATAGGGTGTCGCTTCCGGGTCGAGCAGAAGCATCCGGTTCTCACGCGTGTAGTCGTTCTGATTGTCACCGGTCAAGAGGATTCGAGAACCGTCCTTGGTGGTGATGATGGACTGCACGAGGCCCGTGTGTTCGCATTGCCACAGTTGTTCGCCTTCAGCGGAGATGCGATGGAGATGGAACCAACTGGCGACCAACAGGTCCTGGCCGAGGTGTTGAATGTCCTGAATGGTGTACATCGACTTCCAGATCGACTCCATCCTCAAGTCAGAACTGATGGTCAATACATGACCATCGAATTGTCCGGCCAGCGCGCCTGTCCCATCTGGAATCAGAACGGTGGTTCGTGAATCGACCTCTTCGATGTGGATCATCGTACCGTTCCAGCGTTCTAGGGCGATCTGTGGCACTTCGGATGGGGTGATGCCGAGCACCTCTCGACACAGCAGGAGGCTGCCATCGTGCAGGAAGCACATGGCCGAGATGGTCTCGCCCATCTCGGATTCAGCCGCACGGCTATACTGCTGTTTTCCATCGGAGGAGAGAACGTGGACGTTGCCCTCATCATCGGCCACAGCGACCTTCGTGCCATCCTCTGAGACACAGAGTCGAATCAGTTCACCGGCGGTGAAGCGGCCGCGCGTGATGCCGTTCTCCGTCAATAGATGGAGATGGCGGCCGCCGTCGATCGACGCGATGAGGCCACCATCGGTTGAGAGCTGCAGATGGTCGCATCCGCCACCCAATGCATGCGTCCAGCGGTGCCCGCCGAGGCGCTCGTGGCCGTGCAGATCCAAAGCATGGGTGCCGACGACGATCACATCGCCTGCGGCGATGGCCAGATGTGAGACGGCATCATCGACATTGAACGGGGAGAGCGAGGTGATGCCGTCGGAAAGATCCGTGATGCGCACGACGCCATCCTCGCTTCCCCAGGCGAGCCACTTGCCATCCGGGGACAGTGCCGCAGCCGTCACGACCGCTTCACATTCGATCTCCGCGAGCGGATCGATGACCATCGCCATGGCCCTCTGTCCACCCTGCTCGGTCTTGAGAGTGCCGGAGCAAGGATTCAACCAAAGACGCGCGCACGGAGGTCATCGATTTCTGATTCGGACCAGCCCATGAGCGGTTCGAGGTTGGCGAGCGGGATTCGAATCTCTTCGTCTTCGGCGACGGTGGTTGGCGCCTCGGGCAGCGAATGTCCGACGATGCCCCACGGCATGGGGTCCTTGTCGCGCCCCGGTCCGGTGACCAATCCGGCTTCGGGGTCGGCCAACATAGGGTCCCACTCGGAGAGTGCATCCGTAGAGCCGCTGATGGCTTGAATCCTGCAACCTCGATGCATGATGAGCCATGCACTCAACACATCGAGTTCTGTTTCGAGGTGGGCTTGGACGAGTCCTTGGACCCCCGAGGGGAGTCCGCCCGGGCCGTGGAATCGCTCGCCGAGGAGCCGTGCCTTGTC
>CAVOCV010000029.1:0-16869 GCA_963694325.1 Candidatus Thalassarchaeaceae archaeon
GTTCTCACCCCATTGTGCCATCGTCTCAATTGTTGCTGAATCGGCGCCGGCAAGCAGTGCACCGGTTCTTGAGCAGGTGGTGAACATGGCAGCGGTCTTGCCGCTGATCATGTGGAGGTATTCCGCTTCGCTGACATCCTCGCGTTCCTCGAAGGACATGTCCTCCTGCTGTCCCTCGCTGACCTGGCGGACCATGCTGCCGACGATGCGGACCAGATCGCGGAAGTGCTCGTCGTCATAATGCTTGGATTCTGCGAGGACTTCGAAAGCGACTGCGAGCATCGCGTCTCCCGCATTGATGGCCGTCGGGTGATCATATGCGATGTGGACCGCAGGGCGCCCGCGCCGAACCGAATCATTGTCCATGATGTCATCGTGGACGAGTGTGAAACTGTGAATGATCTCGATGCTTGCACCCAGGTCGTAGAGACCATCGTTAGCGCCACCGAGCGCATCGGCGACCAGATAGGGCAGGATGGCGCGCAACCGCTTGCCACCGCCATCGATCAGGTGGCGCATCGCGGCTGCGAGGCGCTCATTTCCAGACTTACCGAGCGCTGCGAGAATGCGCGATTCCACAGCAGTCTTGTGTGATGCCAATGCGCCCATCAACGCTTCCCCAGGTGCGGAATCGGCGGTGGATGGCATCATTTGGCTCACATCACCCATGTCTCGGATGAGTTCATCCTTCATCCTAGGCAGGCTGTCAAGGTTGCCCCACCACTCGGGGAGAATCTGTTCAGCGATACATCGGAACCAAGGGGCGATGACCTCCTTTGCTTCCTTGTCTTCAAGCCAGTCGGTAAGTTCTGCACGGGTCACCCAGCGGGTCGCAGAGATCTCATTCGGATTCGCCCTGAAGTTGAAGCCGTCCGGTGCACGTGCGAAGAGAATGTGGTCCAACTCGTGTTCGACCCAGATGCCGTCGGCTCGGGCGCGATACATCATTCGGGTGATGAAGTGAATTTCGGCAGCGTCGAAGGTCTCCTCGGGGATCCCCATCTCCTGTTCCATCTTGCGGATCGCGGCCGCAGTCGAATCTTCCGGCTGCCCATTCGAATGCAGTGGATGACTGCAGACCGTGTTCGCCCAGACACCGGGGAAGGTGATTTTGTCCTCGGCACGCTGTTGCAGAAGGAGTCTGTCTTCTGAATCAAAGACAAGAATGGAGAAGGCGCGGTGAAGTGAGCCCTCGCCTCGGTGGGATTCGACCTTGCTCATCTGGCCGATGACGTTGTCCTCGACATCGACGAGAATGACCTGTTCGGCCATCATTTCGACCTGTTGAGGGTCGTGACCCTCCGCTGTGAGGGCGGCCTGGGAATCGGTGGACATGGGTGTTCCTCAACCCGTTCCAGATGTGGACCCTTCATGAACACGTCGGTGCGACGCAGTGCATCGTTCAGGGGCGAATTCGGGTGCCCACGGCCATGCCGTCGTTAACAATCGAGAGAATGCGTTCCGGATGACGACCATCGACGAACCATACGTGGTCGACATGTGTGGCGATGGCCGCGGCGCGGTCCGCTTTCAAGAAAATCCCGCCGGTGACATCCTGTTCGGTGGCATGGTCTCCTGAAAGGCCCTCTTCTGGGTGCCACAATGGAATCAATTGTGCATCGGGGCCGGGTCCAGTCATCAATCCGGCCACGTCTCCCATGGCAAAGATGCAGTGTGTGACATCTTCTAATTCAGTGGCGAGACGGAGCATCAGATCATCTCCAGATAGGATGCCAAAATCCTTCGGAGGGTCACATTTGACAACATCGCCAAAGGTCACATGGATGCCCTCTCCAAAGAAACCAGAGAGGTCGCCGGAGAATGCCGAACCGGTATTGGTGACAAAGTCGCGCGGTGGGTGACTGGTCGTGGGTGAGGCGAGGGATTCCAGGACGTACGAATGGAGTGTATCCATGTCTGCGCGCACCTGTTGAATGGCTTCGGATTGATCAAAACCTTCGACATTTCCCTCTGCCAGACGGGCTGCCTTGGACCGTAGATGACCGAATGAACCCGCACCGTGGACGAGGATGACTTGATGACCTGCTGCGGTGAGTGTATCGACGGCTGTTGCGAGTGTTTGAAGTCGGTCGGAACGGACAGTGCACAGGGTGGCTTTGTCGGTGATGAGGCCACCACCCCACTTCAGTACGATGCGACCCATGGCCGGTTGTGGGCGCCCCCCCCTCAAAGGGATGGCGTCGCTTCATTCATCTATGAGGCCGGTGCGCCTGTGGCTCCATGGGAGAACCTGACCTCGAATCCTTCCGTCGCTGGATTCAGTTGGAGATCGCGGAGACCGAGGCCGAGGGCGAAGGTCCGGATCGGGACAAGCGCTTGGTTCACCTCGAAGCGGCTTTACAGGAATCCATGGCCTTCTCGGTCGCCTGGCAAATCCGATTGGAGGCCGAGATCGAACCGGTCAAGGCGACGAAAAACGTTCGACTCGTCTCGGTCGCGCCCGAGGTGGAGGTCGAGACAGTCAGTACCGGTCTCTGTCGACATTGCGATGCGCCGCTAGACGCAGCGCTGGAATTCTGTGGCAGCTGCGGCGGCTACCCCTGAAGTTCACTCTTCTTCGGCGAGGGCTGCAGCCGCAGCCTCTTCCTCATCCCACTCGGCGACACAGGCCTCCAATTCGGGGTGATCTCCCTCGAGAGGTGCACAGTAGCGCGCTTCGACCTCTTCGGTCAGGTAAACCACGGTTCCCGCGTGATAGATGGTATCGCCATTGGCTTCCATCTGGATGCAGTCGATTTCGATGATGACCGGTCGGTGGTGGTGAACGTGTCCGGCGCTCGCCGCTTGGGTCACCGTTTTGGAGAGGTGGACGTGCTTTCGGTCACCGGGCTTGATGCCATGCTCCAGCAGGTGGGCTTCATCCGCGGGTGCGCAGGGGTAGTAGAGCAGGTTGGGTGTATCGTCGGTCGGCAGATCCAATTCGATTTCCACGGTGTGCGCATAGGTGGCGCGAACCATGTCGCCACGGACATCGTAGCGGCCCTTGGTGCACGTCTCAGAGACGGCGCGGATGTGGTGGGGTCGGAGCCAGTGCATGCGGCGGTCCTTGCCCTTCAGTGCGTCGACCATCTCACGAATGTCAACCCAGCCATTGAGGTCCATGTCGAGATTGAACTTCTCGGGAAAGTGTCTCAGGACCCCGGCCATTCTGCGGCCCAGGATGTCTCGTTCGCGGTCGCTCATGATGAACTTCCCTTCGTCGTTGCAGGCGTGGCAATTCTCGCCCTCGAAGAATCCGTGGGTGCGGCAGTCTCGAATCATCGAGCCGCGCGACCCGCCATCCCTTCATAACCCGTTCTGTGCCCGTAGGGCACATGGAACGGTCAAGGATTATGGGCGATTGGGCTGTGGGCAGGCCATGCGAGCGGTGATTGCAGGCTATTGCAGGACGCCGTTTTGTCGAGCCCATCGGGGAGCCTTGGCCGACACCCGGCCCGAGGACATGGCCGCAGCAGTCGTTCGAGCGGTATTGGACCGCACCGGCATCACGCCCGCGGATGTCGAGGATCTGATGCTTGGGTGCGCCTACCCGGAAGGTGAACAGGGATTGAATCTCGGCCGCATCACCACATATCTCGCCGGTTTGCCCCATAGTGTGCCGGGCATGACGACGAATCGCCTGTGTGGCTCCTCGATGCAGGTGATTCACAGTGCCGCCGGTGCGATTTCGATGGGCTCAGGAGAGGCCTTCATTTGCGCCGGTGTCGAATCCATGTCCAGGGTCGAGCGCGGTGGATTCAACCGATCACCCCATCCTGGATTGAACGAATCAACCCCCCAGGCTTACATCAACATGGGATTGACCGCTGAGAATCTTGCGCAAAGTCATTCAATTTCTCGAAGTCAGCAGGAGGCCTTCGCCGCCGACAGCCATTCAAAGGCGCTCGCCGCACAATCAGACGGCCATTTCGATGCTGAAATCATCCCCCTCGCAGGGGTGGCACTCGATGGGTGCATGCGCACGCCGAATCTCGAGAAGATGGCGACACTTTCGCCGGCGTTTGATGCGGATGGGTCGGTGACGGCCGCGACCTCGTCGCCGTTAACCGACGGTGCGGCCGGTCTGCTCGTCTGCTCCGAATCCTTCGCCGAGGCGCACGGCCTCAAACCCCTCGCTGTGATTCTTGCCACCGCTGTCGCCGGTGTGCCGCCAGAGGTCATGGGAATTGGCCCCGTTCCCGCCAGTGCGAAGGCTTTGGCACGAGCCGGCCTGTCCATGGACGACATGGACGTGATCGAACTCAACGAGGCATTTGGTGCACAGACATTGGCCTGCCTGGCCGACATGGGCTTGGCCCCAAATGATGGGCGCGTCAACATCGATGGAGGTGCACTGGCCCTTGGACATCCCCTCGGCGCCAGCGGTTGCCGCATCGTCGGCAAAGCCGCCAGTATCCTGCAGCGTACGAATGGGCAATATGCCCTCGCAACGATGTGTATCGGTGGTGGCATGGGCATCGCAACGGTTCTCGGACGGATCGAATGACGGTAATTCCACAATAGGCTGATATGATTCCGCGGGAAGGGAGTTGACATGGGATTCGGAATTCGCGAAGGCAGACGCCAAGCGCGAGACAATCTCTCGGCCGACGAAGAGGGCGATTGCGGCCGCTGCGGAGGGGATGCCGGTTCCTCTTCGATTCAAGGATTCTTGCAATGTCTGAAATGTGGCTATGAGTGGAATGACCCCAATTCAGACGGTTCGGAACGCGGTCCGAGGGATTCCATTACTCGTGGGACTGAACGCTTGGATGAATTCAAGCGAGAGATGGACAGCGGCCAAGGATTGGCACGCGTTCTCGGTGTCGACGATGGTCTGGATGATGCCCAGAAGCAATCGATGACGCGACTTCAAGACAAATGGATTCTGGGCATGCACGGCCATTATAATGCGGCGGAGGAAGAGCGCAAACCGTTGATGATCTCGTTCGATGAGAGTGACAACCTGCTGGAGACCCAGGTAGGGGCCATCCATCTCTCCAACAATGAATTCGATGGGGGGGAGGAAATTCGCATCGAATATCCCGGGATCGGCACTGAATTCTTCGTCATCAATGAGGATGATGCCCTCGGTTGGCGTCGGGGTCGATCCTTGGAGGAGACGGCACGCAACATCGCCTCAATCATCAATCGCAATAGCAAACTCGTTCACGCTGCAGCAGACGGGTTTAGCGTCTGCATCGAACTTCGTGATACAACTCTTGATACAGATAGTCTCGTGATCTACGTCGATGATCCAGGTGGCAAAAACATGGTCGTCGAACGGCTTGGCGTTGTGCTCGACCCGGACGAGGTCCAGGTCTTCGAGGATTACCACACCGCGGTCCGCTTGATTCTGGCGGATGGCATCATCACCCCCAGTGAGGATCAACTGCTATGGGCGATGCGACAGAATCTCGGCATCTCCGATACCGACCATGTGCGCATCGTCATCGACTTATTCGGGGATGACGCAGTGAAGGAGTGCCCCGATTGTGGCATCAATACCCCACTCTATCCTCAGCACAGTGCTTGGTGGTGCGAAGCCTGCCAACAATGGGTCTGAACTCTGTCCCCGTGTGCGCGCGCGAGATACGTGTCGTGGGCATGGTTGAAATACCGGCTACGGCGGGTAGCGGCCTGAGGTTGAGATGATGGCTGGCGAGACCCTTTACATCGGTGTAGATTTGGGAACATTCCGTTCCGTCATGGTGTCCAGTGATGGGCACGACGAGCAGGTGCTGACAGTGATCGGCACACCGAAGGACCAAATTGCGAAGAATTTCCTTCGCCGAGACGTCCTCTTTGGTGAGGAAGCCCTCAAGAATCGCCTCGCACTCAACCTCTACCGCCCTCTCGAGCACGGTGTGATCAAAGACACCCCCGAGGACAAGAAATTCATCGCCCACTTCATCACACAGATCATCGGATTGGCCGACCCCGAGGATTACGACCGCGTGGTCGCTGTCATCGGTGCACCCGCCGAAGCAAGTCACGTCGACAAGACGGCGATCTTCGATGCGGCTGCCGGCAGCGTCAACGCCTGCATGATCATCTCCGAACCCTTCGCAGTCGCCTATGCGCTGGAGAGGATTGAGCACACCCTCGTCATCGACATCGGGGCGGGAACCACGGACATCTGCCGTGTCTACGGCACCGTGCCTCGACCCGAGGATCAAACCCACATCAATTCGGCTGGTGACATGATCGACGCGGCTCTCATCACCGCCATTCAGCGCAAGTATGCCGGCGCCCAGATCACCAAGGACATGGCACGCCGTTGGAAGGAATCCTACTCTTTCGTCGGCGACATGACACCGGATGAACCGATCATCGTCGACTTCTCCATCGATGGCAAGGCAATGTCATTGGACATCACGGACTGCATTCGAACTGCCTGCGAATCCATCGTCGACCCACTCGTTGTCGGTATCAAGGATCTCATCTCGAGCTCAAACCCCGAATATCACGACCACTTCCGCCGCAACATGATTCTCGCCGGCGGTGGCTCTGGCATCGCAGGGCTCGGAGACATGCTCGAGGAGCGACTCACCGATCTCGGCGACGTCGTCGTCAGCACTGTCGAGGATCCGGTTGAACTCGGCGCAATGGGTGGCCTTCGACTGGCCATGTCCGTCCCCGAGGACATGTGGAAGAACCTGACCCTCGCCCACCGTTGAGACCAGGCTTCATTCCTCTTCGAGGAATTTAGCCACGGTTGACGTCAGCACCAAACGCTGGGTACAGTGTGGACACTCGTCTTTCGGTGTCATCTGTAGCGGCCGAATCGCCAGTAAACTCTGGCAGTGTGGACAGGATGCGAGCACCTCACCCAACTCCAATGCCAATTCTGTTGACAAAGCGGGTGAAATACCATCATACCACGCCCTGAACATTGGATGTCGAAGCAGTCGCAAGCGTTGAGACATCGACCAACACAGGAAGATGAGCAGGCCGGCTTGCACCATCGCCCAAGTATCCCCGGAGATGGCGGCATTCATTTCCACGAGCGCCAACAGGAAGCAAATGCCGATGGCGACGATCCAAATCAGCATCACATACGGAAGGGCCCACGCATCGCGTCGAAAGTAGCCTCGGACAATGAGAATGCAAAGAGGGGTCGACATCAGCGTAAGCACGAGAAGAATACTGCCCACACCGGCGATAGCCGCGGTTGTTGCATAGAGAAGAAAGAGAATCAGAGACAAGGTGAAGATGAGCATCCAGCCTGATTGTCGATGCGCAACAGACAGTTGATCCCCGGCCGGTTCGCCCTCCATACCACTGCCCGCGGTGGGGAACGGAAATCGTTCTTTCCTCTCCCATGTCCCCGTGGATGGATTGATGAAGGGAAGGGGATGAGACCCAATCGATGGCCCGGGATGTCGATGTCGAGCATCGCAGCGATGCGTTGACCGACCGCAGGATTCTGTTGGGCATCACCGGCGGTATCGCCGCAACCGAAGCTGTGAGAATCTCCAGGGAATTACGCCGTCATGGCGCCGAGTTGACCGTTTGCATGACGCCTGCAGCGACCAAGGTCATCACCCCGTTGGCGGTCGAATGGGGATCTCAAGCGCCTGTCATCACTGATTGGGACGCAGAAATGGCCCAGTTGGACGGATTTGATGCGATTCTCATCTCCCCCGCCTCACGAAATTTCATCGCGCGTTTTGTCAATGGCATGATGGATCACCCGCTGTTGATGGCCTGTTCTGCTGCAAGAGGTCGTGGCACACCGATTCTGATGGTACCCTCGATGCACAATGACCTCTTCGATGATCCCGTGACCCAAGACCTCCTCGACCGGGTTGAGGCGACCTGTTTATGGGGCCCTGATGAAGAGGGCCGTCGCAAACAGCCCGATCCAGTTCAGATTGTGGCAGAGCTCTGTCATGCCGTCAATCGAACGACGGATTCCAAACACATCGCCATCACGCTCGGCGCCAACCGTGCACCCATCGATGCGGTCCGCGCCATTCAGAATGCTTCTTCTGGACGAACGGGTTGGACCATCGCTGAATATCTCCATAGACAAGGACATATCGTAACTGTGATCGCCGGAAAAACCAGTGCGGACCCCACATTCACCCTGCCGAATGTACAACGGGCTGGAACACCGGATGGCATGTTGAGAATCTGCCTAAAAGTGGCTGAATCGAAACCGGATGGCTGGGTCCATGCCGCCGCCGTGCTCGATTATCATGCGAAACCGGAATCTGGGAAGAAGGCCAGTGGGGCGAATGACTGGGTCCTCACCTTGGAGCCTGGGAAGAAGCACATCGCCGAACTGGCTTCTCATGTAGGTGATGCACGTCGGATTGGATTCAAACTTGAGACGGGTGTATCCCATGAGGAATTGCAAGCCCGTTCGCTCGCCCAGATCTCCACCTATGGTGTCGATGCGACGATCGCCAATCTGATGGAGGAGATGCATGACCCCAACACGCCTCGCGCCTACATCGTAACAGAGACGGAAATGCAACCCCTGCAGACATTCCAGTCGATGTGTGAGGCCATCGAGAAGGTCCTCACATCCTGATGCCAACCGGTGTCCATTGCGTCACATTCAAGCACATGAGATTGGCGAGGCATCCACATGGCGGACCACGGCAAGGCCAAGCGGGGCATTCCACCCAAGGCAGATTTCAATGCCTGGTACCCCGCCATCGTCGAGATCGCAGAACTCGTCGACAAGCGTTATCCGATCAAAGGCATGGATGTTTGGCGCCCCTATGGGTGGAAAGCGATGCGATGCATCGATGCCCTGACCCACGAACAGATGGAGCGGACTGATCACGAAGAGGTACGATTCCCACTCCTGATTCCCGAAGACCTGCTCGAAAAGGAGAATCGGCTCGTCAGCCTGCTCAAGCGGGCGCGCGAGGAGGGAGTCGACCCGAGCGAACTGCGGCATGATGAGGAGGATGCTGGATTCAAGAGCGAGGTTTACTGGGTACGACACGCGGGTGAAAATGACTTGGATGTGCCGATGTTTTTGCGTCCAACCAGCGAGACGGCGATGTATACCATGTTCCCACTCTGGGTTCGCAGTCATGCGGATCTTCCGTTGAAGACCTACCAGATTGTCAACACCTTCCGCTATGAGACCAAACAGACGCGCTCTTTCATTCGAGTGCGTGAGATTCACTTCTTCGAGGCGCATACCGCCCACATCGATGAGGAATGTGCGAGTCGTCAGATCGCCGAGGACTTGGAAATCGTCGGGCGACTGATGACCCAGATGTCCTTGCCGGTCATTATCTCGAAACGACCGGTGTGGGATACCTTCCCCGGGGCGTGGTACACCATCGCCATCGACGTCATCATGCCAAATGGTCGTACCTTGCAGGTCGCGTCTTGTCACCATTACCGAGATCAATGGGCCAAAGCGTTCGACCTGACCTATCAGGATGAGGCGGGAGAAACCCAGTATTGTCATCAGACCACCTACGGCATGTCCGAGCGGCTTCTCGGTGCGGTCGTCAGTATGCACGGCGATGACAATGGCCTGATATTTCCGCCGATCATCGCACCGATCCAAGTGGTGCTGATGCCGGTCGCAGCCCACAAGAGTGAGGCCGTTGGACCCGCCGTCACCGCAGCAGCGGATACACTGCGGTCTGCTGGACTGCGAGTAAAGGTCGATGACCGAGATCTTCGGCCCGGACAAAAATATTGGGATTGGGAGATCAAAGGAGTCCCCTTGCGCCTCGAGATTGGGCCTCGAGATGTCGACCAAGGCAATGCCTTCGCCGCCCGTCGGACCGGTGGAAAGGAACCCCTGCCTCTCGACGATATCGTCGCCGCAGTCCGAGCCCAACTCGCTCAGGTTCAATCTGAATTGGAGGCGCGCACACGTGCCCATGTCGCTGACAGAGTTCACTCCCTTGAGAATCTAGAACAAGAGATTCTCGATGGCCACATTTACGAGGTTGCATTCGACGGTACCGACGCGGATGCCGAGGTCATTGAGAAGCAAACAGGATTGACCATCCTTGGGGATGCGATGACACCATTCGAATCACCACGACCCTGTATCGTGACCGGCCAGATGACGACACGGCGCCAGAAT
This sequence comes from Candidatus Thalassarchaeaceae archaeon, assembly GCA_963694325.1. Classification (GTDB taxonomy): domain Archaea; phylum Thermoplasmatota; class Poseidoniia; order Poseidoniales; family Thalassarchaeaceae; genus MGIIb-P. Next base: position 10,076 of record CAVOCV010000029.1, read on the forward strand.
TTGGCACGGATGTACTGATTCAGCGCTGACGGATGCCCTGGATGATCAGCCAGCAACAGAACGTGGCAAGCCCAATGTCGGGAATGCCGATGCTTCCGGTTGGACTCCAAGCGAGGACTTCATCCATGCGATGAAATTCAAGCCAATTCAGTTTGAGACTGACACCGCAGGTCTCGTGCAGACCGGCACTGCAGGTCGACAGGAAATTTCCAAATCCGTAGAATAGATTGGTGGCGATGGCCAATAGGCCGACGCCTCCACTGGCGATTTTGAGCTTGTGAATCATTGGGCGGCCTTCGACTTCATCATCCTCGGCAATCGCCATCGGGACCGGTGGCATGTCCTCGGGCATGGGCAGGGGGAGTCCTGCCTCGGGAATGTCGTCGATGAGAAGATCATCGCCTTCCATCTCGGTGAATTGTTCAGCCAATGCACGCTTGGTCGCACCGCGGGAGATGCCAACCTGATCGAGGAATTCAGTTCCATAGATGCGTTCAGCAAGGCTTGCAAGGACAGGGTCCTCGGCGATTTCTTCGGCGGAGAGTTTGCCGTCGAGCAGGTCCTTCAACCGACTGTCGTTCTCACTCAGGTCATCCCCTCCGTCCTGTGCGGGTGCTCTCCTCTTCATCAAGGCTGTGCCCGCATGGATTGCGGTCAGGGACACCTCACTTACGTGAGATGGCACGGTCGGCGGCCGCAGCGATATCACAGGCTTTCATGCCCAACATGGCGAGAAGTTCGTCACTGTCACCGGATTCGCCGAATCGATCCTGAACGCCGACCCGTTCCAAGGGAGCGAGTGTACCGCTGGCAAGACATTCCGCGACCGCTCCACCGAGTCCACCGATGATCGAGTGGTCCTCAGCAGTCACAATCGCGCCACAGGTCGAGGCGAGTTGGCTCACCAGAGCCGTATCGAGTGGCTTGATCGTGTGCATGTCGACGACGGTGGCCTGGACGCCCTTTGCCGAGAGAATGTCCGCCGCTTCTTTGGCCTCATTGAGCAAGACGCCACAGGCGAGAATCGCCACATCAGTTCCTTCTCGTAGGACGTGCCCTTTGCCAATGACGAGTTCTGCTGCACTCTCCTCGGAATAGGCCCGAGCGACCTTGTTGCGTGCGGTTCGGGTGTAGGAGGGCGTGCCGTGGTCTCGCAGTGCGAGGGTGAGCGCCTTGGCCGACACGTCGTCACTGGGGTGAAGAACGGTCATGTTGGGTAGGGTTCGATAGATGGCGAGATCTTCGATCGATTGCGCACTGCTGCCGTCCGTTCCTGTGTGAATGCCACCGTGGCTGCCACACAGGTGGACGATGAGATTCGGTCGGGCGATTCCATTCCTCACCTGTTCAAAGGCGCGCTCGGTGAAGATGGCGAATGTCGAGGCAAAGGGGATATAACCCGAACTTGCGAGACCCGCGGCAACCAGCATCATGTTTTGTTCAGCGATACCGAGGCTGACGGTATGGCTGGGTTTCTCGGTTCGGAAGAGGCAAGATTTGGTCGATTTACCAAGGTCGGCCTCGAGGACGACGACCCTGTCATCATCGACCATTTCGAGAAGGGCGGCCCCGTAGCCATCGCGGCTGGCGCCACCACCACTCGGAGCACTCATTGTAACTCCTCCATGGCGAGCGCGAATTGATCATCATCGGGGGAGGCACCGTGGAATTTCGGATTATTCTCCATGAATGAGACACCCTTGCCCTTGACCGTGTGCATGACAATGCAGGCTGGGCCATCGGTGATCTGATCGGCCCAATCGATCGCCTCGACGACGCTGGACATGTCGTGGCCATCGATCTCCATCACAGCCCAACCGAACGCGGCGAACTTTTCGGCGACATCGAACATCCGCATCTGTGTTTCACAGAAGTCATCGTTCTGAATGCCATTGCGGTCGACGATGAGCTTGAGATTGCCGATTTCGTGGTGAACCGCGGCCATCACACCCTCCCAGATTTGGCCCTCTTGCAATTCTCCATCGCCGAGCATCACCCAAGCGGTACGCTCGCTTCCATCGAGACTGGCTGCGATGGCGCAACCGATGCCAAAGGAGAGGCCCATGCCCAAGCTACCGGCACTGAAATCGACACCGGGGCACCACTTCATGTCGACGTGACCTTGACAGACTCCACCGAGACGGCGGTATGTCCACAGGTCGTCTTCGGAGAGGAATCCACGTTCGTGTAGAATGGCATAGACGCCTGGGCTGGCATGTCCTTTGCTCATGATGAAGCGGTCTCGGTCCGCCCAGCCATCATCGGAGGGGTCGACGCGAAGCCGGTGTCCATAGAGGCCGGTCAGCATGTCGATGGCGCTGAGACTTCCACCCGGATGACCCGCGCCAATGCCGTGCACCATCTTGACGATGTTGCGGCGACAACGCTTTGCCATCGCCTCCAATTCTTCGACTTCGAGTCCCATACCACGTGTGCTCATCCGCGTCCCCGGACAGGTGCCTCTGAAGAGGGTCTTTGAGCGTTTCAGCGACGCATCGAGGGCGGTTTGATGGCTGAGATGAATCGACGCACACCATCAAAGGCCACCGCGACCCAGTCAATGATGATATTTCCACCACCATTCTTTGACCGTGGCATGCCACGTGTAGCAAGATAAACAAAGACAATGAAGAACCAGCCAAAGAACATCACTGCGAGCCAATTGGGAAGAATACCGATGATTCGTTCATCACATACTGAATGGCCTGTGATCTTGTCAATATGTGACTCGGAACAAAACCAGGTATCCGGCGATCTGATCGGTTTGAACAGGAGAGAGAGAACGATGAATGCGGCGACGACCACACCCATCAGGGCTTCTCCTGCGATCATGCCCGCCGAGATCAGTAATCCCTTTTTCGAAACGTTGGTTGAGGCTTCTGCCGCTTCTTCAGAAGGCTCACCACTGAGTGTGCCATCGACGCGGAGATGCACCGTTCTCAAGATGAAGTGACTGAGCAGTCCACCGATGAAGATGGTCGCGGACAAATAAACGGGCAGATACATACCGATGGCCACCGACATCACAGGCAATCCTTTCCAGATGATGAGCACGGCGATGGCGACGCCGAGTGCGAGCATCGGGTAGTTGACCGTGCCACCGAAGATGCCTTCGATCAGGGTCCCGATGATGTCTGCCTGTGGTGCATCCAACGCATTCTTGCAGGTGGGGTCATTGGCCGGAGGATTCTCCAAACAGTAGACCTTGGTGATGCGGTAGGCTTTGTTGAGCATGACCAATGTGATCGGTGCTATGATCGCGCCGACAATGACACCGATGATTTCAGCGATCTGCTGTCGCCAAGGTGTCGCACCAACGAGATGACCTGTCTTCAGGTCCTGCATGACATCGCCGGCAATCGCCGCATTGACCGCGACAACACTGGCGATGATGAGCGTCGCGTACATCAGTTCATTTCGTTCCATACCGAGCATCACATCGCCGACAATCCAGACGAGCAAAGCCGTCCCCATCAGGGTGGCAATGGTCATCCCAGAGACGGGTGAATTGCTGGACCCTACCACCCCGGCGATGTAGCCTGCAACCGCGGAGAAGAAGAAGGCGGTGACAGCGAGGAACAGCGCACCCACGGCAGCGAGAACGGCGGACTGGAACAAAGTGGCGCCTTGTGTCGATAGTCTCCAGGTGTAGAAGACGAAGGTCAAGACGATAATCAAAGCGAGAACGGGGAGCATTTTCTTCATTGAAAGGTCTTGTTCGGTACGCGGCAAGCCGTGCACATCCTCGACGAGGTCTGATCCCAGCACCCGCTTGACACCGGTGGCGATGGTTTTGCGCATGGCGAATAGCGTCCACAGTCCACCGACCACCATGCATCCGACGCCGACGAATCGCACATGGGTCGACCATAGGGAGGCAAAACCGTGCGCAACATCGATCTCATGTCCCTGATTGTCCAATCCACTGGGCCAGCCGTGAATCAATCCATAGATCGGGGTGATCAGAAGGACACCGATGATGGCACCGGTGAAGATGTATGAGGCGATTCGCAAGCCGACGATGTAACCCACCGAGAGTAACGCCAGGGATAGATCCGCAGCGCCATAGATGCGGCCACCGAGCACATCGATGCCGGCCATTACCTTGCCCTCGGTGATCTGGAAGCCCTTGACGAACCAGCCATAGAGGGCACCAAGGCCCAATGCGTAGAGAATGATGATGAGGGAAGAGCCACCCTTCTCACCCGCGACGAGCACCTCTTCACAGGCGATGCCCTCTGGATAGAGAAGGGCTTCTTCAACGATGAATACACGGCGCAATGCAATGGTGAAAATCGTGCCGAGTACGCCACCGAGCATGGCCACACAGAAGGTGGTAACCATGTCCATCTCATGGCCCATCACAAGAAGTGCAGGCATGGTGAAGATGATTCCTGCAGCCAGGCTTTCACCTGCGGATGTCATCGTCTGTACGACGTTATTCTCAAGGATATTCACATCCTTGAATTTGAGAAGTCTCAAAATCAGCATCGACATGACAGCGGCGGGAATAGATGCCGAGACCGTCATGCCCATGTACAATCCAAGATAGGTATTCGCAGCCGTCATCAAGGCGCCAAGGATCAAGCCGAGACCGATCGCTCGAAAGGTCAATTCTGGTAGGGTCGTATCGGCGGGAACGTGGGGCGTGTGCACCGCCGACATACAACGGTCGACCTCAGTTGGGATTGTCAACCATCCGGTCTTGACAGCAGCGCCCTAGATGTGGTGAAGCATGGGATGCCCAACGGGGGAACCATAAGCGGGTCACAACCCCCAACACCCGTTCATATGACAGCGGATGCTCTACCGATGCCTCCCGAAGAGGTGGCTTGGCACACCCTTTCCATTGCGGAGGTGTACGAGAGATTGGACACTCATGAGGCTGGATTATCCACCCATGAGGTCGAACAACGGAGATTGTTGCATGGTGAGAACAAACTCGAGGGGAAGCCACCCATCCCGAGATGGATTCGATTTCTTGAGCAATTTAGAGACCCGATGGTCTACCTATTGATGCTCGCGGCGATCATCGCGACGATTTTCGAACCATCGGACATCGGCACACCCATTTTCATCTGCATCGCGCTAACGCTGAATGCCTTCTTTGGATACTTGCAAGAGTCTCGCGCTGAAGAGGCGATGGAATCCCTGAAAAAATTACTTGTCAGTCACTGTATTGCATTGCGCGATGGCACCGAACACAAGGTCAGCACCGAGGAACTCGTCCCTGGTGATGTGGTGTGGATCGACGAGGGGCTGAATGTCCCTGCCGACATCCGCTTGGTCGAAATCATCCAGTTGCGAGTCGATGAGTCTAGTCTAACAGGTGAATCTGACACCGTGCACAAACTCACCGATCCCGTGCACGAGGATTCGATTCTTCAGGAACAGTCCAACATGTGTTTCATGGGCACCGTCGCCGCCACCGGTCGCGCAAAGGCGATCGTCGTGCGAACGGGCATGTCCACCGTGCTCGGCGGCATCGCCAGTGGCATCTCTGACGTAACGACCCCGAAGACACCGCTGGAGATCAAACTCGAAAGCCTTGGGAAGTTCCTCGGTGCCGTCGCTGTGACGAGTGCGGTCCTGCTCCTTCTGCTTCACATCGTTAGCGCGTGGTTCGGCGGTGAACGCGGGCATGAATTGTACGAGGTCATGGCCGAACAATTCCTCATTGCCGTGGCCATCTTCGTCGCCATCGTCCCAGAGGGGCTGCCGATTATTCTTGTCATCACCCTGGCCATGGGCATGCGTCACATGGCGCGTCAGAAGGCCATCGTGCGCCGCATGAAGGCAGTTGAAACCCTCGGATCGACCACCATCATCTGTACCGATAAAACGGGTACCTTGACCCGCAATGAAATGACCGTTCGCGCGTTCTTGGTCAATGGGCAAAATTTCAGCGTGACCGGTCGAGGATTCGACCCACATACCGGGCGATTGCAAGAGGGTGGAGAAGATCTACCCGAAACCCGCATGGCGGAATTGCACACCGACATCGCCTTCCGTCAAGCGATTGCCACCTGTCTCCTGTGTCAGAATGCCAATGTCAACGAGATCGATGGCGAGTGGCAATCCGTCGGAGATCCAACAGATACTGCCTGTGCCGTGTTCGGTTGGAAATTGAAGGAATCCGTGAATTCTTTCCGCCGCCGCCACCCCAGATTTCGCGAGTTCCCCTTTGACCGTACCCGCAAGCGAATGACGACCATCCACGAATTCGATGGGCAACGCTGGGCCTTCTCGAAGGGTGCACTCGGGCCGTTCATGCGGTCGGTCAAACACATTTACGAAGACGGTGAGATCATTCCCATCGAAGGCCGTCACAAAGACCGTATCTCGGAGATGAATCTCGAGTTTGCCTCACGCGCGTTGCGCGTCATCGCATTATGTGCGCGCCACATCGAGAATGATGTCGACATCGAAGATGTGGCTGAAGTCGAGAGCGAGATGATTTTCCTCGGCCTGGTCGGCATCATGGACCCGCCTCGTCCCGAGGTACCCGATTCAATTTCCAAATGTCATGCCGCAGGAATCCGCGTCATGATGATCACTGGAGACCAGCGAATGACGGCGATGGCCGTCGGCCGAGAGATCGGCATCGTGATGGATGATTCAGATCACATGAGTGGAAAGGAATTGCGCGAATGTAATGATACCCTCCTCCAAGACCGGCTCGACACCGTCGCTGTCTTCAGCCGGGTGACCCCCGACCAGAAACTCCGCATCGTCGAACGCTTGCAAGCGCACGGACATGTCGTCGCCATGACCGGCGATGGGGACAATGACGC
>CAVOCV010000030.1:0-16586 GCA_963694325.1 Candidatus Thalassarchaeaceae archaeon
CTGCAGCAGGACCCAAGGGTGGGGTTGTTCGCCCATTAAAAGGGATCGTGAGATGGGTTTAGACCGTCGTGAGACAGGTTTGTTGCTTTGTGGCTGAAGCGCGTAAGATACCTGACGGGAAGGGACTCTTAGTACGAGAGGAACGGAGTCTCGGTGCCACTAGTCTACCAGTTGTCTGCTAAGGCAATGCTGGGTAGCCACGCACCAATGGATAAGAGCTGAAAGCATCTAAGCTCGAAGTCAACCTGAAGACGAGGTATCTCAGAGCTCCGATAAAAGATCGGTTTGATAGACTGCGGGTGTAAGCACCAAGGATTCGTCCGAGGTGTTCAGCCCAGCAGCACTAATCGCTCGAGCATCTTCTTTTTTTTCCGCACCCACAACTGTGTGGGCCTCTGTCCAAGAGAAACGTCGATTCAAATTCTAAAGAGGAGCTGTACACGACCATAGCGGAGGTGTCTACCCGGTCCCATTCCGAACCCGGCAGTCAAGACCTCCTGCGTCACTGTTTGTACTGTGGTACGAGAGTCCACGGGAACACGTGTCGTTGTGTCTCCTTCGCTCCTCTTTTACCGGATCTCAGTCGGCCCTTCGGGGCCGACTGAGTCCAATCTTTTACCCCCGCAAACTACTCGAAACTGGCCGGTAGGCTCGATTGAATCTGACGATTCCTCAAACCTCGACTGAAGATGGAATCGGCACCGCTAAGAGAGGGAGTCACCGGCGCCACATCAGCGAGGGACCGACATGGGACTCAAGGCGACGGATTTGCTCGGCACGAGCCAGGTTGGCGTTCATCTTGCGATGGTCGGCAGGGTTGTATTCGCGCCGCTGCAATTGACAAAGAAAGATATCGCGGCGCTCGAGGAAACACTCGGGCTCGAAATCTCTCAGATGTCGGTCGGTGGAAGCTCGCTCGTCGGCGCCTTGGTCGCTGGCAACACGAACGGCATCGCCGTCGCCGATATCGCGACGGAAGAGGAAATCGATCACCTGACATCTTTCGGCGACGTCGTCGTCATGGAAAGTGGCGTCAACGCAGCAGGAAACCTTCTCATCGCCAACGAAAATGGCATCATCGCCAGCCCGGTTCTTCCCTCGGATGGACTCGAAGTCCTCAGCGAGACCCTCAAAGTCGAATGTGCCGCTGTCAGCATTGCCGGGAACGATACCCCTGGAAGCGTTGCGGTGGCCAACAATCGTGGTGTTCTTCTCCATCCGGATGTGACCGAGGCAGAGGTTGAGATCGTCGAAGCGATTCTCGATGTGCCCGCGATGGTGGGAACCGTCAATTTCGGTTCACCATACGTCGGTTCGGGATGCATCGCCACCGATCAGGGCGCGTGGACAGGCTCGCACACAGCGGGTCCTGAACTCAACCGCATCGAAGATGCGCTCGGCCTCATCTGAGGGAAGATCGGGCAACAATTCGCTTTCCGAATGAGTCGCAGCGCGCTGCGAATGTTCAAAGGCGGAATCGGATGGCACAGGTGCATGGGAGAATTGCTCTATTCGGGGAAGGTTAAGCAGGTCTGGAGCACGGATGACCCAAATGTCATCGAATTCCGCTACACCGATCAGATCTCGGTCTTTGACCAAATCATCCCTTCACTCGTCCCTCGAAAGGGTGAGAGCCTGAACCGCACCTCTTGTCATTGGTTCACATTGGTCGAGGCCGAAGGCATCTGCGACACCCACGTGATCGAGATGAACGCCCCCGACCGCGTCCTTGCGAAGCGCTACGAAGTCATCCGCGAACCCGGCGCAATCCCGCGTGACATGGAGAATGTATTCGTCCCGCTCGAGGTCATTTGTCGACATCATCTGGCCGGAGGCGGATGGCGGCGATACAAACGCGGCGATGTCGGTGCCGAAGAGTTCGGATTTGAGCCAGGCACCGTCCTCGAAGAAGGTGTGAAACTGCCGACGCCCTATCTGGAAGTCTCGACAAAATTCGAAAAATTCGACCGACTGCTCGATCGTGCGGAGGCACTTGAGATTTCCAACATCACAGAGGAAGAGTTTGATGCGATTCTCGACATCACCCTCAAAGTCGACGCCATCATCGAACGTGAAGCGGGCAAGAATGGCCTCATTCATGTAGATGGAAAGAAGGAATTTGCCCTGGGTGTCGGCCGCAAGCCAGTCCTGGTCGATTCCTTCGGAACATTGGATGAAGACCGCTGGTGGGCTGCGGAAGACTACGCGAATGGCGAGATCGTCTCCCTGTCCAAAGAGTTCGTCCGCGAGCACTATCTTGGCACGGACCACCACGCCAACCTCTACGCGGCCCGGGAAGCCGGCACCGAAGAACCCCCGATTCCTGCTCTGCCGCAAGAGATTATCGACCAGACAGCAGCGCTGTACGAGAGCATGTTTGAGCGCCTGACTGGCCAACAATTCTGAGTCAATGATGGGCGCGCATGAGGATACCGCACATCCGTTTCTCAGCACCTTTCATCAGAATCGTGAGGTGCCGAACGACCTCGCGAACGCCGCCGTCGAATGGCTCGTCCTTGGCCACTTTCCAAGCGACTTTCAGCAAGGCTTCTCTGAGCTCTGTGACCTGAGGGGTATTCAGCCAGCCATGCAGGCGCAGGCCACCGAATCCAGCACTCAGGTGATCATGACCTCGCGATTCAGCGCGGAGCCCGACATCCAGTTGGTCTAGCAAGGCGGTAAGGGGGGCATCATCTGTCAGGAGATTTGAGCGCAGATAAGAGATTGCATTGCCATCTTCTGATGGAAATCTGCCCAATCTTTCCATCGTGATGCCTCTGTCTAGTGGCTCTGCAGGACTGCCATCTTCTTGCATCGCTCGAGCGGCGATGAACAGCAGGGTGGCATCATCCCAGGCGAGCGAGGCTCGACCCGCGGCGACATCCACAGACTCATTTCCAAGCCGCTCAACAATCTCAGGATGCTTCTTTTCGAGAGAATCGAATGCATCACCCCCGCCAGTTCTCGCCGCATCAAGAATCGATGCGAATGATTCGAGGGCGTCTCCATCCGCCGGATCGAAGGTGTGGAATGGAGTCGTAGACCCCATGTCGATGTCGTACATTCAACGGCCTCCGAGCCCATCTCTTCGGCTGCGCAGGCGTTCAAGGCGCGCTTCAAAGTCATCCAGCGAGACAGGTTTCTCCTCGACGACTTCAACCTCATCATCTTCCTCTTCCAAGTCTTGAGCCGCCTCTGGACGGGGTGAATCATCCTCTCCCTCAATGGCGATGGAATCATCCATTTCGGGCTTCTTATGCCGACTCATGCTGGTTTGGGCGGGTGCCGATTTTGGTTGTTTGGCCGCTGTTTTTCGCTGACCTGCATTGGGACGGATGAATCCGAGCAATCCCATCACACCGAAGATGACGACGATTCCACCGATGAGCATGGCGAAGTCGAGGCCCTCGACCGGCGGTGCGATGCCATCCGAGAGGATGATCATTCCAGAATCGTCGGTGGAGTCCGCATCCTGATCCCACGGGGCCTCACACCCGAGTTCAACATTGACGGTCGTGCCATCGGGCAGATTCGGCCGATGGATCACCACCTGTGGCGCCAGGTCACCGGCGACACTCATCCGGTGGGTGGCACTCCAATCTCCCGCGGACAGGGTGAGGTCGCAGACCGCATCGGTCAGTTTGGAGTGATTCACCCTGGCGACAGAGATGACGATGTTCTGTTGGCCTCGGTCGGTTCGCAATTCGACAGCGGTGACAGCGAGATTCCACGCGGTATCCCGAACCATCACAGTCCGCTGCGCATCCGCAATCACACCCCCGTGACCGTCCAGAAGCGTGACGCGAAGCACATGTTCACCCGGGGACGGGTTCCACGTTGAACTCGAGAGATTGATTCCAGACCGGCTGGTATTGGCGGAGAGGTGACCGGATAGGTGGTCGATGACCTGACCGTCTGCAGTCCTGAGAATCGCCGTCCAATCAATGGCATCCGACCCATTGAGAAGCGAGCAGACCGCACCGGGTTCTGACCCCAGCGGATTCACCGAGCAAGTGCCGATGCGCGAGGGCGGGTCCTGTACGCGCGCCCAATAAGACAGGTCGACAGAATCCACGTTGAGTGAGCCATCCGCATCCATCGGTGGCACCGTCCACAGGTAGCCCCCATCATCGGTCTGCTCGAGAACATCCGAACCCTGCGCGACGATCTGGACCTCGAATCCAGGATGGAATTGCAGTTCCAGAGAATCCCCAGACGTGCCGAATAGGACCGGACTGGACGACCAGGCACGTTCACTCTGCACCAAGGTCAACGTCGCCTCGCGTTGGGTGCCGGCCTCATCCAACGTCCGCAAAGTGACACTGGAGCCGTAGACAGCGCCTTCGGTAGGTGGAATCGCGGAGATCGGCACACCCGCACTCTCCCCGACACCCAAACTGACCTGCGAGGGCCCCACCGAGGTCCAACCTTCGGGCAAACCGAGAATTTCAACAGCGATCGAGGTCGGGGCATTGCCTTCATTCGACAGCATCGCCAACGGTAGACCACCCGTCGAAGAGATCGCCCAATCCTCTGAAGTCGTCAGTTGGTAATCGTGCCAAGCTGCGACACGGAGAGGCAGGGTCGTCTGACCGACCCCACTGCCATCACCATTCTTCGAACGCAAGGTCAACTCGACAGCATGGCCGGAGATCGCCCCTTCAGGCGGGATGATTTCGACGGTGAAGTTCGCTCGCTCACCGGGGTCCAAACCCGGCAGTCCCGAACTCACATTGATGGTCCACCCGCCGACATCGACCCAGCCATTGATGAAGGGCAGTGCCGGTGAATTCCCCCGCTGTTCAACGACCAGTGACACATTCGCACCATTTCGGTCGATGTCGAGATCCGCTCCTCCGGCCAAGACCCACCAACCAGGTACATGGGCCGTTTGAACATAGAGAATGAAGGGGGGGATCTGGACATCATCACTGATGCCATCGAAAGAAATCGTCGCGACCGAATCTTTCCACGCATCCTCGGAGACATTCACTCCAATCGACAGGAGTTCAGAGACATTGACTGGAACGACGTGCGCGTGCGCACCCCAGGCCGTCCAACCGAGCCCCGTGTCATCCCCGGCGGTCTGAACCGTGATTGAAGGTGTCAGCGTGATATGATCGCCGAGATTCCCGACATTGGTCACGAGCAGGGAGAGGTCGAGCATCTCGTCGGGGTCTGCAATGATGGTGTCCCCGCTCTGCAAAGTGTTCTCTCCGTACAGGAGCTGCATTTCCCAGCGATGGTCTTGGCGCGCCTCGACCAGAAGCGTCGCGGTGGATGCGATGCCGATATCACCGGTCGATCGCATCTCAAAGGAGAGGAGAAGACCCACAGCTGCAGGCATTTCTTGGGGCAGGGTGAGCGTGATGGGGATACTGCGCAGTTCACCGGCACCGAGCACATATTGACTCGACGGTATCTCCACTGTCAAGCCGGGGTCATCGGAGAAATTCGCGTTCGGAACCAACGTCCATGAGATGTCGTACACATCGGGACCATTGCCTGGATTCGACAACAGAAGCATGACTGTATCCGGGGAGTCAACATCCATCCGATGCGGCGAGGTCACCGGCGAGGTGATCTCTGTCGTGGCGCGATGAATCTGCATGACCTGGAGGGAGAGGGAGAGGGTGTATCCTGTGTGGTTGGCCTCGTCAGAACGCCATTCGTGCAGCATCGGTGGCGCGGCGAACGGCATGTTGAGCGACAGTGAGCCCGAAAGACGTGCTCCGGCATTGCCAGAGGCTCGAAGGGTCGTTCCATCCATCGATAGATCGCCGGTGGTCGTCCATGACCATCCCGGCATAATCATCCCCGCCGCCGCCATGTCCCATTCGAGTGCCGAGACGCCGGCGGGCAACTGGATTTCTGCGTTCCAGACCCGATCATTGGCGGGGACGGAACGGATGTGAGGTGGCAGTACCTGAACCGCATTGGCTGAGAATGTCAGGTCGATGGACCGACAATCCTCGTCTTCACCGGCCCCGATGCACATCGTCAACTGGGTCGAAACAGATGCGCCCAATGTCGTGCCTTGCGGCACGGTCAGACGCGCCGTCAACTCACGGATTTCTGCTGGGGCAAGGGAGAGTGGATTGACCTCTGTTCCCGTGGAATCATGCAGGGTGAGGGCGGTGCCCCAATCCGTTGAATTCCATTGAAGTGAGATGGTTTCGGGTGCATTTCCAAGGTTTTCGACCAAGATCCATGCTGCGGCGGCATCGCCAGGAATGCCGACTCCATCGGCCACGCCGGTCCCATCTGCACCGCGGACGGAGAGACCCCGGGTCCGCTCCGCTTCGATGGCGAGAATGGCTGTTTGTGATACGTTCGCATCCGAATCCAGTGTCATCGTGATGGTCACGAAGCCAGCATCTGTACCGAGCGCTTGGGACGGTGCGCTCAAGCGAAGTGTGGGAATCCAACTCGCACCGACCTCGATCTGCACGCCGCTGGAACCCACCGGGTCGAGGTCCTCAATCGTCCAATTGTCTGGAAGCCCAGCGTCATCGATACTCATCGTCCACGCACCTGCCAACCGTCCGGTCGATGTGATCGTCGGCTGCACATCCAGTTGACCGCCAGGCAGCACCCGAACTGGGTCGGTGGGTACACCGACCGAGACATTGTAGGGTGCGATAATGGTCAACAGCACAGCCATCTGGTCGTTATCGGTCCGCGTCTGTGTCACATTTCCGTGCTCGTCGAGGCGAAGTTCGAAGAGATGTTCACCCAATCCGCCGGACCACTCGAAGGAGAAGGAGGCGAAGTTGCCATCCCCAGTGGGCGAAACCGGGTCCAACACCCCTTCCCGATGGGTCTCTACCAAATCCCCGTCCACATACATGCGCGCGAAGGTATCCACCTCCGTGGAAGCCGTGCCAGCATTCTCGAAATATCCAGTCACTGTGACCAATTCTCCCGGGTCGGGCGTGCTCGGATTGAAAGTGATCGCACGACCGTCTTCGAAGGGCCGAACGTCGGCTCCCGCCTGAGAGATCATCATGTCACCGACCAAGAGGTCGAGCGCACCGTCGTTGTCAAGGTCCGCCAAGGCATGTCCCGCCCAGGTCCTGTGCGGCAGTTCGAGGCCGTTCACCCACTCAGCATTGATCGATGAGCGAGAGCCCGATTCACCATCGTGAGCGTACAGGGTCCGTCCAAATGTGACGAGAATCTCGTCATGACCCGTGCCATCGATGTCCATCGCGGTCGGCGCGGATACTGCGATCTCATCGTTCGGATTTCCAGAGGTGCCCTCAATGCCCTGATTCCAGTCCAGCAGCACGTTTTGAGAGGCCTCATTATAGTCGTGACATCCGACCATGCCATGCCAGGACCACGTATCGCGATACCACGTATTCCAGCAGATGCGGTCGGTGATGCCATTGTCATCCGAATCGAGCAAGACCGGTGGTGCATCGGCGTAGCCATTCGAGGCCGAGAAGGAGAAGATTTCACTCGCATCGTTGACTTCAAGTCCGCGGAATTCAGCGCCATCGCCGGTGCCCGCAGCATCGACATCCGTCGGGATGGTGATGACCATCTCGGGTGCTGCATCCCCATCGAGTTGGGTGATGATCGGCCCGGGAAGACGAACGTGTGGGGCATATGTATCGCCGTCGAAGTTCTGCAGTGAATCCGAATACTGAATTTGCCCATTGGCACCATTCAAGCGCCAGATCCACATGTCACCATCGTTCTCATCGATCGTCGTCAGGACGATGGCGGAGGTCACGGCATCGATCTGCGCCCAAGCCGGATCGGACGGGTGGGTCCCATCATCCAGCGTCACCTCCCAAATCGGTGAGGGCGTTCCAGTGGTCGGCAAGGAGAGCGCTAGCATGTTCGGTTCATCGTTCACATCATCGATGAGCGCCAGCACCAGTTCGGGTGTACCATCGAGGAAAAGATCGGCGAGAAGCGGCTGTGCAACCGGTCTGTGACAGGTGCTACAGGTTCGATCCGCTGCCAGCTCAAAGGTCGAGTGACTCCAACGCCACAGGCGTTCGGTCTCATGGCTGCCACCCGGCTTCCAACCCGTCACATCACATTCGATGTCCGGTGACCAGAATTCGACGGTCACATGGCCATTCGTATCGTAGACGATGAGAATCTCGAGTCGTCCATCCTCATCGATGTCAACGAGAAGTGGGGCTGCCTTGACCTCGAGATCGATGACGCCAACATCGACCTGCCACATCGGGTCGCTGGAATCTCCATCGACAATTCGCAGGAAGGCATGGGCATCCCCTTGAACGGTTTCCTGGTAGATGAAGACCGGCGAAAGGCTGTCCCGGGCACAGGAGTCGAGTGTCAGCCCACCGGTGTCGATATTGGCACTGAAATTACCGACCGGCACACCGAGCGCCTCGACGCCGACATCCCCCTCGTCGAAATGCCTCCAGTTGAGAACGGGGTCGGTGATGCTCAGCAGTTCGCCGGCATCCGGGTCGTTGGGTGCATGGGCTGGGGCAATGGATTCACGGCCGGGTGTACGGCCGAATTGGGGCCATTCGATGCCTCCACCCGTCCACGGGTCGACATCTCGGCCGGCGACCGGCGCGACTTCCTCTGCAGGTGTCAAGGCGAGGGGGGAGAGGGACTGGCCTACCAGCAGCAGGATGAGGCCTGTGATAAGCAGGGAATTCCGCCGCCCTCGATGCGTGCCGCTCGCCATCAATCCTCATCCTCGCCGAACGCCTCTTGAACGTTCGTGCGATGGGTGCCCCCATGGGTCACATAGTGACCCAGAACAGTTCATTCCGATTTTGTCCACCTGCGAAGCGTTCATAGAGGGGTCTTCGGTGGCCGAGTCGTCTTGGACGACCTCTCCTCCGGAGGCGGCAGCCGATGAAGGACGGGGGGCTTACGGGCCTTCCGTCCTGGGATGCCTCCCCCCTCGGAGAGATAAGCTGAGGAGGAACCCAAAATGTACAGTCTCGAAATCATCGAGGACACGATCCGCATCCCGGCGGAATACATCGAGAAGGACAAGGCCCTCTCGGACCACGTTGACCGTCTGGCACACGATGCCTTCGAGGGTCGATTCGACGATGATGGCAACTACATCCTGCTCACCTTTGACCACGAAATGCAAGGCCGCGGCCGCATCATTCACGGTGATGGCGCGATCTATCAGAAGGTCAAATTCAAGGCGCTACTCTTCACCATGGACAGCAATGAGATTGTCGATGGCGCGGTCAGCGAGGTGCACGAATTCGGCGCCTTCGTCCGCATCGGTCCGATGGAAGCCCTGCTCCACAAGAGCCAGATCCTCGATGAGCAGATTGACATCAACATCGGCCTGCGCCGAATCGAAGGCCGCCAGTCCCAAAAATTCCTCGCTGAGGGAACACCGGTACGCGCCCGCATCGTCTCGCTTTCCCTGAATCCCCACGACCCGCGCTCGAGCAAGATCGGCCTGACCTGCAAGCAGACCGCGTTGGGCGCACACGATTGGCTCACAGAGGAGCGTGACTGAAGATGGTCAAGCAACCCTTCGCATGTGGCGAATGCCACCTCATCCTCGACGATGCCGAAGAACCCGTGCAGTGCATGCGTTGTCCGTCCGCCCCGGTCTCGACCGATTGGCAGGGCTTCACCATCGTCCTCGACCCAGCCCGCAGCGAGGTCGCCGTCCGATTGGGCATCGAGCGCCCTGGAAATTACGCACTCAAAGTGAACATCCGCTGATGGAGGAATGAAACATGCAGATTACCGACCGAAAGGAAAACCCAATTCTGAATCGCGTGGAATTGTCGTGGGAATGGCGTCACGCCGGACAGGCCACACCGACCCGCACGCAGATCATTGAAGCCGTCATCAAGATGGAACCGGGCGCCACCAAGGACCGCGTTCTCGTCAAGTCCGTCAACACCCGCTTCGGCCAGCCGCTGACCACTGGAAATGCACTGGTCTACGGTGACCGTGAATCCTTGGAAAATGAGCCCAAGTACCTCCTCAAGCGCCACGAGAACCTCGCACCGGCTCCCGCACCTGCGGCGGCAGCCCCCGCCGAGGCACCC
Source organism: Candidatus Thalassarchaeaceae archaeon (assembly GCA_963694325.1). Taxonomy (GTDB): domain Archaea; phylum Thermoplasmatota; class Poseidoniia; order Poseidoniales; family Thalassarchaeaceae; genus MGIIb-P. The sequence continues at coordinate 10,032 of CAVOCV010000030.1, forward strand.
AGCGAAGAGGAAGTTCAGATCGCCGGAGGTGAGGAGTGATGTCAGACCCCAGCGCTTCCGCCAAGTGGGCCAAGTACAGCATTGAGGACGGCAAACTCGTCCGCAAGCAGGAATTCTGCCCCAAGTGCGGCCCCGGAATCTTCCTCGGCGTCCACTCGGACCGCAAGACCTGCGGCCGCTGTGGCCACAGTGAAACCAACGAGTGAGCACCCGCTCATTCAAAGTCGGCCGTTCGGCCGATGGGCACCTCGAGTTTAGCGAGCAGTCGCTTGATTACGCGTCGTTGCCAGCCCTTGAACGACTTCCGGTCGAGGTGCACTCTCACATCGCCACCCGGGAATGCGCTGCGGGTACTCTCGACAGCGACGCGAATGGCATGATTCCATGCGCCGTCGGGCAGCGGCCCCTCGTCCGGGTCCTCCGGCTTGTCCATCGTCAGCGCATAGCCCGCGAGTTGGTGGCCCGCCCAGCATTCCGTCTTTCGCAGCACGTCGGTATGGCGTGGGGCATAGTGGCCACCACCAATCCCGACCATGACCTTCGATTCGGCTTGTTCAGAGCTCGAGAGGGCCATCCAATCCCCTTGTCCGGGGCCTCCTTCAAGCCCGAGCCCCACCGTCATCACATCCGCCCAAGCCTCGGCCGCATCTCGGCGGTCCCAGTGGCTTTCAGATGAGCCGATCTCGACAAAGAGGGTCGGCACCGAGAGGGAAGGACCGTGATGGGTCGTCTCGATGGTCAATTCAAATTCGGGCACGAGAGAATGCTTCACAGCGGCCTCGCACATCAGTCGGAACCAGGCGGCGAAGCGTGGATTCGGCAATACCACCTCTCCCTTCACGCCCCCGTGACCCGCTCTCTCACCGTGTGGCGTCTCTCCGGGCACCCCGATGACGTGCAAGGTTAGCGATGGACGTCCAGATGCAGCGAAATGGCGCGACAGGAAGATCACCTCTTCGACGGACACGTCCATGGCCTCAGAAAATCGACGATCCAAGTCGTCTTGGTGGAGGACGCGGTCGAAGAACCACCACATGTGCACATCGGCAATATCGTGGGCATGGACGGCTCCATCCTCGATTTGACCGACCTCTGTCCAACCCCCGCGCGCGAGCAGGGCATCGCCCTGAATGGTCGACGCGATGTCCGGAACCGAGACGATCAGCAAGGTGGTCATCGCTGGACGGAATCCGTCGTCGGCCTTCAGCATTCGCAGCCCATTCCTTCATGTGATGCGGCGGTGACGGTGGGTCGATGTCGCTGCCCGATACGCCGATGCCACCACGCCATCTCTTGGCGGGCTCGGAGCGCATCGTCCTGATCGACACCGAGGGAGGCATCACCCTGCTCCACCCCGAACGTCTGATTCAGATCGACCCGACCCGGTACCCGTTCAGCGGTGAGGTCACCCGGGCGACACTTCTCGGCGACCATCATCTCGCAGCCATGTGGGTCCAACGGGAGATCGGCATTGCCCGCATGGCCGTGCTCGACCTGCGACAACCCCTGGTGGATGGTCCCGATCTTCCCACCCTGCGCAATGCGATGGACCAACGACAACTCGACATGCATCAGGTCGCGGGGGCTGAGTGGTCCCACATCCTCGACGCTGAACCCCTCGCCATCTGCACATCTGAGGGAGAACTCGTCTTCTGCACCCACAAGCGCGGCATCTACCGCATCGATGCATCCGCAGAGGAGCGCTGGCGCCGCAAGTCACCCGAATGGGAGACGCTGGAGAATCTTCCCGATGGACAGGTCATCGTTTCGATGGTCGCTGAAGGCGATTCAATCTGGGCCTTCTCGCTCGGTGGAGGCTATGCCCAGATGCGCGCGTCGGATGGAGAGACCATCCGCAAAGGCGTCCTGCTACTCGCGGCAAAACTTGAGAGAGCATGGCACGGAGACGGCGAGTGGATGCTCGGTCTCAGCCATCAGAAAATCGCGCGCTGGACACCCGATTCAAAAAATGCAAACCTTGAGATCGTCGGCACCCAAGGGCCGGTTCACGACGCCTTGAAAACAACCGATGGCTGGTACATGACCGGTTGGAGAGAAGACTTGGTCTGGGACCGGTCTGGCCTACGCCACGAGCCGAGAATGGAGCTTGGCATGCGCCTCATCGAGCACGCAGAACACGGCACGGTCGTGCTCGATAATATCGGTCGGTGGACCCCGTTCAACGCCGACACCCAGTGATGGTCGCGTGGCAATCGTCAAAGAGCGCACCGGGCGTCATCCAGCCGAGAGGCGAACGGATGGGGTGGTTCAGTCGGTTCGTGGTCGCGATGACCAAGCGAATGCCGCGTTTCCTCGTCGCCGGCGTTGCGCGTCGCTATGTCGCCGGCAAAGATGTGCCCAGTGCGGTCAAAGTCATGCAGCGCTTGTCGAAAGAAGGCGCCTGTTTCACCATCGATGTACTCGGGGAGGAGATTTCAACCCTTGAGGAAGCGCAGTTCTTCATCGATGAATACAATGCACTCCTCGACGCGATCGTCGAACATGGACTGGATGCCAACCTGAGCATCAAACCCACGGCATTCGGGCTTCTCATAGACGAAAAAGAGACCTATATCAGCATCGAAACCTTGCTACAAAGAGCAGCGGAACACGATATTTTTGTCCGCCTCGACATGGAGGATCATCGGGTAACCCAAGCCACCATCGACATCGTATTGGCAATGCACGCCAAGGGCTTGACCAACGTGGGGGCGGTGCTGCAATCCCGACTTTTCCGCACGACAGCGGACATCGACGCCATCTGTGAGACCTTGGGCGAAGGTGCGGATTTCCGAATCTGCAAGGGCATCTACAAGGAAGCACCAGAGATTTCTGAGACCGCCTATCAACCGATTGTCGACGCTTTCAATGGACACATCGACCAAATGCTCGACCGGGGTGCCTATGTCGGCATCGCATCACATGATCTCCCCGTCATCGACCACGCCTTGGCCAGCCTCGAGGCACGTGGGATGCAACCCGGAGGGGAATCAACTCGGACTGCGCCCTTCGGCAAGGGACCGGGCTATGAATTTCAGATGCTTCTGGGTGTCAGAGGCAACATCCGCAGGCGGCTCGCAAAGCAGGGACATCGCACCCGGGTCTACATTCCCTATGGTGAGCGGTGGTACGAATACAGCATGCGGCGATTGGATGAGAATCCCGACGTCGCCGTCCACATCGCAAAGTCTGTCCTGATGCCGTGGACCAACCGCAGATGATCAGAGGTCTGCCAGACGCTGGGCGATGGCACCCATGGCCACCGCCGTCTCCAAAGAGGCGCCGATGCCGGTCAATTCGAACTGGTCTGCACAGCCTTCGAGCACACGCTTCGGCAGGCCTTGTCGCCCGAGTCCCATCAAGAGGCAGAGAGATGCATCGTAGGTTGAGAGGTCGACCGAACCTCCAGCCGGCTGGTGGGTGGTCGCGATGGGGTGTCCGGCCGCGCCCTCGAGCGCATCCTCGACGCTGATGCCGAGAATCCGGTCCTCGGCGAGCAGACCCATCAGGTGGTTGACCCCCGCCGTTCCAGATTCTTTCTCAGCCCGTTCGCAAAGTTCCGCAAGGTCTTGCGCGGGCCAGCCGATCAGCGCGATGTCCAGTCCAAATCCATGCGCAACGCCGGCGAGCCGAGCCAATGCGCGCAGGTGGGCGGTACCGATCGCACCCTCGTAGGTGTCGACCAATCCAATGCAATGGCCGGTGTGGCGCACTTCGCCCGGCACCTGTCGACGGGCCGAGGTATGGACCATCGGCGCGGGCGCCAGTGAAGCGGCGCGGGCCTCATCGCCGAGTCGCTCGAATCCTTTGGCCAGATTCTTCGCGATCTTTCTTGAGACCGGGGGGTCAAGGCTGGGCAGGGCCTCAGCACAACGTTCGAGTAATTCTCGGGCCAATTCGGGATCCCCGATTCGATCGGCCCGACCCGCGAGGGTGGACATCCAACGAATCGAGGCTTCCTCGGTTCCACCGACGATGCCGAGCAGGTCCTTCACGTCGGAGATGGACTCGGCATGATTGCACAGCGTGCGAACCGTTTCGAAATCGGCGCGGTCGAGCAAGGGCAAGGCCCGTTCGAGTGGCGTCGGGTTCAGGGTCCGCTTCGAGCGGGCCAGATTGACGTGGAGGATGTCGTACATCCGCACGGCGAGATCGGGTGAAGCGGCAGCGAAGGAATCCGCCGTCGAGGCCACCATCACATCATCGCCACGCTCGACGATCGCCTTGATCACCGGCTTGGCGGCTTTCGCTTCCAAGCCGACGTTTTCGACGGCCAACATCAGGAGTTCGGGCAGAGCAGGCACGGGCACACGGCGTGCAATCGCGCGCAATGCATCAGCGCGTGCATCACCCTCGGGCAAGCCGCCAACCAGACTCACAAGATTGGAGACCATGTCGCGGCGACCGCGTCCTTTGGGCCAATGGGCCACGGATTTGACGAGAATCCCGATGCATTCAGCCAATCGCCAGCCGCGCTCTTCCTCGAGCATCGCCGCGGTGATTTCAGCCACCCATTCCGCACGGTCATCCTCCTCCATCTCGGGCGTTGCGCACAGGCCACACAGGGCCTCTGCTCGGTAGGTTCCGACATCGAGGGCTTCGGCCCGATCGAGGAGATCTCTGGACAGGCCCGTCTCCTTCGCCTCTCGCAGAATCCGTCTGCAGGCACTCGGGTCGTGGCGGTTCTCCATCTCGAATCACTCCGGCCGATTCCACTTTTTCTGATGGTCCTCACGACCGGGGAATTCCTGCCCCTTCCACTTGCCGCGTTCGATCTTGTGTTTCGCAGCAATCTCTTCGCGCGTCGGCGGTCGATGCAGATAGATGCGGCCGATATCACGGGCGGCCATCTTGCCCGTCAGCGTTCTCCCCACACCTGAATGCAGGGCGCGGATGCGCCAGGTCTCACCTCTATGCTCGACGATGGTGCCGCAGGAGAAGACCTTCTCCGGGTCGACCTCGATCATGTCGGAGAATGACAATTCCTCGTCCGAAAAGGTCCGCTTGATGCGGGCGAGATCGACCCGTGCCGCCCAGACGCGTTGAATCGCACTCGCGGGAAGTCGACGCGGCCTCTCCTCATTCGTCGTCTCCAGTCGGGTGATCGACCAGACGCGGTCGCATGCTTCGAATTCATCCCCGACGGTGAACACCTCATCGGCGTCGACCTCCATCTCGTGCGGGATGGAATCGGGGCCGTCGGACAAGGTGAACCGAACGACGAGGGGTTTGGGGGAACGGAAGATGACCGTGTGCACATGGCTACACCCTTCGCAGCGAAGCAGAAAATCGATTCCAACATCGTCTTTGAGGGGTTTTTCACGGAGGATGTCGTGCGCCTGCCGGGTATTGCATCCCGGGCATCGCGCGACGTTGTCCGCAATCTCATCATCCCCGTCCATGGTGACGCCTCCGTTCGGCCCGGCCCGCCCGGGGTATTTCACGCCATCCCATGCGGCCGAGTCGTTGAAATCGGAACGCATGCCCCGCAGGACGTGGACCAGAGCGAGGAGGGGGCGTTGGCAGACCTGCTGTCCAAAGCGGAGAACCTGTCCCGAGACGAGCCCGAAGTGGCTGCTTCAATCGGGGCACAGCTCGAACATATGGAACTCGAATCCATGCCGATTTCATTGCGCAGACGCATCCGCGACGTCGTCGCACGCATCAAGCCGGCCCGCATCTGTGAAGTCGGTTCGGGCATCGGTCATCTCTCCGCATGGCTCTTTGACCACTGGGAGGCGAACGGCGCGCCCGAACACCACGAGATGATCGAGGCCGGCGGAAAGTTCGGCGTCATCCTCTCCCGACTGATCGACCGCTACGACGCCCATGGCTACGCGCGGGTGCGTATCGGTGATCTTGACATGTTGGACGCCGCGCAAACGACCTTCGAATTGGCCCATGCCACGACCGATGAAGCCGCGCGGCAGGAAACTCCACTCCACGCACCGTACGACATCATCATCGTCGATGTCGGCACCCTCGGTCAGGTCGATGCGATCCGCACCTCCCTGGGCCTGCTGAAACCAGGCGGACTCCTGCTCACCCCCGAACCCGAGGTCCCGATCGAGGATGTCGGTGATCTCCCTGCGCTAGGCCCACAGAATCCGGCTCAAGCCCGTGTCGCGGCCTTCAATGACTGGGTCGCGCTCATCCAATCGCTTCAAGCGACCCATCCGGTCGGATTTGTCCCGCTCTACGGCGGCACATTGGTCGGCATGATTCAACCCTGACCGCCGGTGGCGAGCAGCGCATCGACGCGCAGTCGTCCATAGCCGTAATACTCGTCGTGGCCGGTTTGACCCTCTTTGGGCTGAACGCTATCCCTGATCCAGTCCTTCACGTCCTCAACCGTCGCACGACCACCGGCCGCACCATCGTGTTGTAGATCGGGTCGTTCCTGCAAGAGGTGAGCGATCGCAGCCGACACCCAGACCGTTGCCCCGCTTGTGCCTGAACCCCAGGCATACTTTGCGGAAGTCCCACCGATCTGCGCATTGAGGACGGCCAATTTCTGTCCTGGTGCGACGAGTTCAGGCTTCTTATCGGGGTCCG
>CAVOCV010000031.1:0-16536 GCA_963694325.1 Candidatus Thalassarchaeaceae archaeon
CGTCAAGGTGACTCCCATCCTTCGGGTGCGCCGCCCTTGGCGAGGTGCCGGGCGAGAGAGAGAACCCTCGATCCGTTGCCACCATCTCGCTTGTAGCCGAATCGAGTGAATGCGATTTCACAGGCCGCAACATCCACTTTGATTTCACCTCGAATCACTTCGTGGACGCGGTCCGGAGAGAATACAGCGGCGCCGAGTCGGTCCAGCACGCGCTGAATGTCAGCCTCGGGCGCCGCGCCGCAACCGGGTGCCAATGTATTGACGAAAGCGCGGCCGAACGCAGTCGCAGGAACGACGACTGATGTTGGAGGGGAGATGATGACATCCGCTCGGCCAACCAAGGGCAGGTATGCACGCTGGTCGGTGGTGAGAATGACTGAATCCACAACATCGATGACCGTGCCTTGGGATATTTCAACCGGATGCGGCTTGAACACGATTTGGTAATCTGAATCATCCCCATAGGTCTGGATGACCTCACGGAATAGCGCATCTGTCGGTTCTTTGACACTCGGCCGGTGGGTGCCGAGCAAGAGAATCACGCGTTTGTCATCGGCGATACCCAGTGAATCGATTGCTTCGGAGCCCGTTCCCATTCCATCGATGGAAGGAGACCCTGTGATCACTTGCAATTCAGCCGGGCTGCCCAATTGGATGTTGATGTCCCGACAGACCTCAGACCAGACCGCGTTGGCAGCACAACCCATCATCGAGCCACGATAAGCGCTCCACGGCCAAGCGACGGTTGGCATTCCGTGGTCGATTGAGAGCACTGGAATCCCCTCACGCCTCGCCCAGGGAACGACCTGATAGCGTGCATGACCCTCGTGAGGGGTGACGACGAGCACAAGATCAGGCTTCCACGGTAAAGTGCCTTTGATCGCCTTGCAGCGATAGGTTCCTCCCCGTTCCACCTTTCGAATCCAATCAAAATTATGAGAATCAAATCGATTCCTCGTGATGCCGAATCGATCCCAGCAGAAATCCCTAAGTCGGTGAAGAAATGGATTCTTCGGCGAGAATGTACCCGGGCCCGGCGCTTCCTTTCCGATGTAGAAGACGTACTCATCTCCTGCGAGGTCACATGCATCCATCACGCTCTGAACGTGTTGAATGTGTGCGGGATGTTCCCCGGCGAAGATGAGCAGACGCATGCCTTCCCCCGGTGCTCGGTGCCGTCCACCGACCATAAGCACGCCGTGAATTGGTGGGGCGACACAACGTCACGTTGATGCGGAATCGCCCACCCGCCAGAGGCGGGTGTGAAGATGGGTCATCGCGGCGGCCTCAGTTTGGTTCTGGTCGGACTGATGCTATGCGCCACATTGTCGGGCTGCTTCGGCGCAGAAGAAGCCAAGGCGGCGAAAGACACCTCACCCTACCCTGACATCCGCGACAGACACACCTTGGAATGGAACACGACCGGCACCCATTCCTTCGTTCTCGAGCCCGGCCCCTATCGGGCGCTGGACGTGCAGGAAGCGACCATCGATGTCGACACGAGCGGCGTCTGGGAGGGTGGCCCCAACTCGGCCACTGTCCACCTGTCCTACTGGTTGCCCAGCAATACCGAGGCCGGAGAGGAAGTACCGGTGATCGCCGTGGTCAGCCCGTACTTTTCCTTCGGTTCTCCCGGTTCTGAATCGTCGCCGACCAATGTGGTCGGCGGTGGCCGTGGTGAATTCATCTACGACAACTTCGTTCCGCACGGCTATGCCTTCGCACAGGTCGCCGTGTTTGCCACAGAGGACAGCACGGGTTGCTTCGACTATCGCGGTGACGGGGAAGGGCTGAGCATTCACACCGCGGTCGAATGGCTCGGCACACAGGATTGGAGCAACGGAAATGTCGCCATCTACGGCAAGTCCTACGAGGGTGCAACCGCGTGGGAAGCCGCGGCGCAAGGCAGTGAATATCTGAAGACGATCGTTCCGATTTCAGGCACGACCGCCTTGGCTCCGCTGCTCTACAAGAATGGCAGCGCCGAGGCACGGAGCCAGGTCATGCACTCCAATTATGGCGGCAGTATCCTTGACTATGACAGCGATGATTTGGACAATCTATGTGGTGATGTCATTGAAGGATTCCTCGCCGGGCCGACCAGATACGTCGCCGGCGAGTTGGACCCCTACATGGACAATTATTACGACGAACGCAGCCACATCGACAAGGCGCTCGGCACCTACAATGGCTCAATTTACTGGGTACAGGGCTTGCAGGATTGGAATGTCGACCCCCACCAGGTATTCGGCGGACCGCCGGGCACGAATTGGTATCAGACCTACATCGATGCGGGTTACGATGTGCGCGGCATGATCGGCCAATGGGAGCACAATTACCCCGACCAGTGGACCAAGCACAACAATCAGGATTCAGGATATGGCGGTGAAGCCATCCATTCCATGACTCGATGGGATTGGGCTCAGGACTTATTCGAGTGGATGGAGTACTACCTGAAGGGCATCGGGCCCGCACCCGGGTTGCACGCTCAGATTCAACGCAATGATGGGCAATGGCGCATCGAAGAATCCTGGCCACCCCAGGATCTGACATGGACAGATGTCACCATCGATGCCTGCAGTGCACAGGGCTCAACCGTGGGGGGGGTCAACGTGTTGGGTGGTGGTGTCTCGAGTGTGACGCTGGATTGCCCCGCACTCTCGGATTCTGAGGATCTACATGTGGCGGGATTGGCCACCCTCCATCTGACGGTTCACGCGACCTTCGATGGCGGGCAGATCTTCGCTGAGATGCAGGATGCTGAGACTGGAATGCGACTCGGTCATGCGACGATGGACATCCGCTATCACGCCGGCGGCTATGATGCACAGACGGTTTTTCCCGGTCAAGAGGTGTTGATGATGATGGAATTCCAAGGCATCGATGCAATTCTCCCCGCTGGCCATGGAATCCGATTGGTCCTCTCAGAAACGGGTGAAGATTACCTGGCACCCGCCTGCGGCATGGCCTGTTCAATCCACGTCATGACCGATGCCAGCTCGACACTTTCCATCCCATCCATCGTCCGTGATGGAAGTGAGATTTTCATCACCCCTCAGCCCGAAGTTTGAGTGGTGCTGGTGTCGGCAAACTCACCACTTTCTCAAATAGTGGAATCCGAGGCCGACCGTTCATGGCAGGGGGCATCGGGTACCGCAAGGGCACCTTCTACCGGATGGGTCTGTTCAGCCACGACCATCGCCGTTTGGTGATCGTCGCCGCTACGGTAGTGGTCATCGCCCTGTCCAGCCTGATTTCGATGGGTTCCGATTTCGGTGAATCGTTCAACGGCAAGGACATGGAGTCTTTTGAGGCCCAGGAACGCGTCGCAACCGCCTTCGCCACGAATGACTCCGAGGCGCAGAGCAGTCAATCCGGCAGCCGACAATTCGTCATCGTCTACGGGCATGAGACGTGGGATGCTGACGACCCGAAATTCCGCGAAGCAGTCAATTCGTCCATTGCAGGATTCGCCGATGCAGACTCTATTGAAGAGATCAGCGAGCCCTGGTCGACCGATGAAAACATCTCGAATTGGCATTTCTCCGACGACCGTTCCCACCTCCGAATCTGGGTGATGTTGAATGCCGATGCCGATGCGAAGGAAGCCTATCGCGGGATGATGGATCGCATCGACTGTGGTGAACTCCAATGCTGGCGAACCGGCGATGTCGCCATCGATGTGACCTTCGATGATCGCTTGGTCGAGGATTTGATCAACGCTGAGATATTGGCCGCGCCGCTGACGATCATCATTCTGATCATCGTTTTCAGCGGCATCGTTGCGGCCTTTCTTCCAATCGCCATCTCCGTGCCGACCGTGTTGTCGGGCGTGGGAGTCATCTACTGGCTCAGCCATCAAATGGATGTCAACAATTACGCCATGAACATCATCAGCCTCATCGGGATTGGTATATCGATCGATTATGCCCTATTCATCGTCAACCGATTCCGCGAGGAATTGGCCAACGGCCACGAGAAAAGAACGGCGCTTGCCATCACCAGCGCGACGGCCGGCAAAGCGGTATTTTTCAGTGGATTGACGGTGGTCATCGGCCTCACCGGCATGCTCTTCTTCGAGGGAACAGGCTTGCCTTCAATGGGTATCGGCGGCACGATTGCTGTGGCGCTCGCCGTTTTCTTCTCGACCACCTTCCTGATGGCGATTCTCGCCGTTCTCGGTGAGAATGTGAACCGTTGGAAGGTGCCCTTTGGGATGAAGCAGGAGATTACAGAGGATGGATTCTGGTCGCGTTTGGCAGATCTTGTGATGAAGCGCCCTGTGCTGGTCCTCGTTCCGATTCTCATTCTTTTGATCGGTGCGGGCCTACCCTTCCTCAATGTCCAACTCGGGCTCGGCGGGCTCGACCTGCTGGCGCCCGATGAAGAGGCGCGGGTCGGCAGCGAGATCCAAGAGGAGGAATGGGATGGATATGGTGAGGCGAGCATCTTCATCGTGTTCGATCTCGATGGTGCCGACCGATTCTCCGAGGACACAATCGACAGACTTCACGACTTCTCAACCGAAATATTGGCCCGCGAGGATGTCTCTTCGGTCACCGGCATCCATCATCCGAACTCAGACACCAACAAATCGACCCTGAAATCGATCTATGCACAACCCGAGGCCGAACGGCCTGTGGCGATTCAAGAGTTGACTGAGAGAATGTCGACCGAAGACGTCATCATCATCCAGATCATCTACACCTCTGAGCCCGGGTCTGAACAAGCCCACGAGCTGGTCCGTCACGTGCGTTTAGCAGAGGATTCCATCCCCTTCGAAGGCAAGGTCGGTGGCTGGGCCGCCGTCAGCGTGGACGTCATCGATGAGATCTATGAAAAGACGCCTTACGCCATCACCTACATCTTGCTCGCCACCGGCGTTTTAATCTTCTTGCAGGTCCGAAGTGTCCTGATTCCACTGAAGGCGATGGTGATGAATGTGCTCAGTTTGACCGCATCATTTGGCATGCTGGTATTTGTGTTCCAAGAGGGACATGGATTCGAGAATTGGCTGAATTTTACACCCCTCCCTGTGGACCCTACCACCCCAATCATTCTGTTCTGTATCGTCTTTGGCCTATCGATGGATTATGAGGTGCTGATGCTCTCTCGAATTCACGAAGCCTACCTCGAAACAGGCGACAATACCGAGGCGGTGCGGCGTGGGCTTCAGCAGACGGGGAGACTGATCACCGGCGCTGCTGCTGTCATGGTGGTGGTATTCGCATCCTTCGCCATCGCCAGTGTTCAGATTGTCAAAGCGATTGGACTCGGGCTGGCCCTGGCCATCGCCATCGATGCAACCCTCGTGCGCGCAATCGTCGTCCCAGCGACGATGCGCTTGATGGGCGATGCGAATTGGTGGTCACCAAAGTGGTTGGCCAAATGGTTCCCTCCGATTCAACCCACGCCACCCGACGAGGCCGAGTGATCAGAGCAAGAAATCGCCAAGATCTTCCATGATCCGCAGGCAATTCTCGTCGTCGGGCGCATGTTCGAGCGCGGTGCGCGCCGCATGGTACGCCGCCATTCGATGCCCCATCGCCTCGTGAGCACGCGCGAGATTCGACCATGGATGGCCGGGCGCATCATAGCGCTGTGAACGGGTCGCTGCAGCCAACCAGGGCACGGCCGCAGCCGGTTGGTCCATCTGCATCAGAATGGCCCCGATATCATTCCATGGATTGCCGAGTGCCGCATCGGTCTCGATCGCTTTGCGACACCAACCGAGCGCACCCCAAGCATCGTCCATCTCGGACAGAGCCCAGCCGAGGAAGGTGGCGGATTCAGCTGTGGGGGCGAGTCGAAAGGCCTCACCCTGGTGTTCGGCCGCAAGCTCATGAATGCCCATCTGCAGCAGAAGATGCCCCATTCGAAACAAATCATCCGCCAATCTCTCGCGCAATCCCCCGCGCACGCCGATGGGAAGGTCGATGTGAACTGGATCGATCGAAAACCAGACCCGTTCGACCATGTCGAGCATGCGGGCGGGCCCGAATCGATCGCGTGTCGGTTTCGTATTGGCGTCACACCAGGCGAGGTCGATGGCGAATCGGTCCATTGCAGGGGCGGTGCGTGATTCGATTGCCGCACCCGTCTCGATGCCGATTCGCACCTCCTCGGACCAGGCATCGACATCCCAACAGGTGACCCATTGAGCCATCAATTCACCTTCGGCATGATGCTGAATCAATTGCAGCATGCTGCGTCCCTCGTTCTCGATGGGCACCACAGCCAGACCTTCCTCGTTCAATCGCATCAAAAGGCTGAGAGGCAGGGAGGAAAACATCCCCGTGGAGAGCAGACGATCGAACCCTCGTTCGGAGGTATGTTCCTCCAACTCTGCGGTACCGATGAATTCAATCCGACAATCGAAAGCGGTCGCCGCCACATCGAGACGCAATTCGGACCAGCGTCTCGCCAACTCATGACGCCGCACATCATCGGGCTCGAGGACGACGATGCGCGAAGCACCGAGGTGCATCAAAATCTCAGTCCACCAATTGCCCCGCGGACCGAGCAGCAATACCTCATTGCCCACCTCGACCTGCAACAATTGCATGATTTGGCAGGTTTCAAACAAACCGGGAAGCAACGAATGCGGCACATCGAGCAGCGGCCACCACGGAATCCTCAGATTCGACGCTTCGAGGTTCGGCACTTCATCGGCCAATGGAAACGGTAGGGCATGCGGTCCCCTCGGACATTGTGCCAGAGCCGCCCGCACTTCTTCCAATTCGACCACGCCAAATTCGGCCAGTCGATTCAGATGCAATCCATGATCGGGCAGCAATGGCCAATCCTCAACCATCGGGAGTGCACTCACATCACAAGACGGTGCACCGGAAAGCGGCGGAATCGCACTCACGTACCGCGAGTTGACGAAGGGGCATTTGAAGACCGCGGCTCGCACGCCGGTCGCGGAGAGGATTTCAGCGCAGCAGAGAATCCACGGAGTCGACAATCACGGCTGGAATCTGTTCGGCGCCTTCAGGGAGAGCATCGACATCATTTTGGGTCGCTTCTCCACTTAGAACGAGCACGCCAACGACCCCCGAACGGGTCGCCATCGCCATGTCGGTGTAGAGCCGGTCCCCGACCATTGCGCACCGCACAGGGTCGAGCCCCAGAGATTGGATTCGATGTAGAATCATGCCCGGTTCGGGTTTGCCACACACGTGCTCGCAACGCACCCCCGTCGTCGCCTCAAACAGGGCCATGTAAGCGCCAGTATCGGGCAGTCCCCCCTCGGGTGAAGGGCAGACCATGTCGGGATGGCTGGCCACCATCGGCACTCCATTGTGGAGGTGGACCGAAGCGGTGGAGAGCTTTTCGTAGGTGATCTCAGTATCATAGCCGAGAACGACGAATTCCGGGTTCTCAGACCGCGTGTTCACACCCGCCGCCTGAAGCATCCCTCGCATGCCCTCCGTGCCAACCAGATAGGTTTCCGTGACGCCAGCAGCCGCCAACCAGGCGAGCAAATCATGGGTCGAGAGAAGCACATCATCCGCCGTCGCGGGAATGCCGAAGCCTTGCAATTTGTCGATGTACTGCTCCACAGATCGACTGCTGTTATTGGATAGGAAATATCGTTTCACGCCCTTGGCCTCACAGCGCGCCAAGAAGTCCAGCGCGCCAGGAATCAGTTCGGAACCGAGGTAGATGGTTCCATCGAGGTCGAGGAAGACCGCATCGATTTCAGACAGGCCTGCATCCACTTTCACCACCTCAGAACAGTAGGGTCTTGATCATCCACCACTTTGAGTGGAATTGACCCTGCGCTTCCTTCGATGCAATCATGTCGGTCAGTGCACGTTGCAGTTCAGGTTTCTTTCCGGCCTTGCGGATGAACCAGTTCATCAACCGCCTCTTCCTGACTAAACGCTGTATCTTGTATGAGTTTGTTAATTCAGGTTCTAGGTGTTCCCACAGCGTTTGATGATATCGCTCTGCAAGAATTTCTCCAACCCTCTCCTCTTCGGTTGCTGCGGTGAACAAATCCGCCACAATCTTCGCGCTGAGCAGGGCATTGCCAATGCCTTCACCTGAGAATGGATCGACCAATGAGGCGGCATCACCGACACATAGCGCCCCTGCCATCGCCACACGGCGAGGCTGGTAGGACGGTGGGTTCTTGCGCGGGGAACCGAAGGGTAATTGCCATCCTTTCGACGTCCCTTCGACCAATTCAGCATCGCTAAATCGGGCCTTGAAGTGAGGGTGTTCTGTGATGGCGTATTCTTGCAGTGCCTTCAGCTTCACACTCTGTTTGTCCATCTCTGAGAGGACCATGCCGATGCCGACGTTCGTCACACCATTGGCGAGGGGGAAGATCCAGAAATAGCCAGGAATAATGCCATCGATGAAATGCAATTCGATCGGACCCTTATCGCCATCCCAGGATATTCCCTCCGGTGGTTTGACGCCGGTCCAATATTGTCGGAACCCGCCACAGTAATGCGATTTGTCGACCATTGGTTCACCGTGGATACCGACAATTTTGCGGGCGATGGGGCAGTTGTATCCGCCCGCGCCCACACTGATTTTCGCACTGAATGTGAGGGCCGGATTTCCACTTCGCTTTCCACCGACAAAGCCGGCGACACCGATGATTTGAGCATCATCCTCTGAGGTCAGGATCTCAGTGACAGTGAAATCCTGGATGACGGCGCCCCCTCCATCTTGCACCAAACCCGCGGAATGGCGGAATAGAATGGTGTCAAATTGCTCTCGGGGAAGGGCGTACCCCGCCTCGCGAGATTCCACCTCTTCTTCGGGCAGTGGGATCAATACTTCATGCCCGTTTGGACTGCTGAACAGAATGCCATCGACGCGAAAAGTTGGGGTCGCTTCAAGGTCCGCCCTGACGCCCAACATCTCGATGTGGGACAGTGATTTGCCACCGACCGCATCGCCACAGGTCTTGTCACGAGGCCAGATGTCTTTCTCCAAGAGTAGGACGCGGTGCCCCGACTGTGCAAGGTAACCTGCGGCGGCGCTGCCACCCGGTCCGCCACCGACGATGATCGCATCGAAGTGCGACCTGTCCTCTGGCACAGGCCCGCAATCGATTGGCGCCTCCCAGTCCATCAGTCCACCCACCCGACCCTCGTGGCTTCAGGCCTTCAAGCGTTGGGGCGGCGCTTTCATCCGATGCGGCCGCGTCGTCGTGCCATGGGTTGTGAAATCCACATCGTTCAGACGACCCTTCCCAGTGCTTGGAACGAGGCCGAAGTCGGCGCCTTTGCTCAGGGATTGTTGCAGGCTGGGGCCGCCTGTATCCATCACGACTCCATCCGCTCAACCTACCGTTGGGAGGGTGCGATCGAATCCTCCCTCGAATGGCGCCTGCAGGTCAAAGTGGGAGAGGATGGCTTGGGGGCAGTTCTCGCTGCAATCGAGAAAAGTCACCCTTACGATGTACCTGAAATCATTCACTGGTCGGCCAACGCCTCCCAATCCTATGGGGAATGGGTGAATTCAGCCTAGCGCGGCTGCTGCGCCATCAAAGTCGTAGAATGATACCATGGTTTGGGTATGACCCATGCCATCGATGGCGCTGAGTTGATCGAGAATCGCATCGCCGAGATCTTCCATGTCCCTCGCCACCACCTCGATGATGAAATCCCATTGGCCGGTGACGATGTCGATGCCGACCACGAACGGCAGGCTGCTGATCTCTTCTGCCACCTCACGCCGGTCGGTCAGGCCGCGGGCACCCGCCCAGTTGGCCAGAAGATATGCGTGCAATGGATATCCAAGGCGAGACCGATCCAATTCGACAGAGAATCGCTTGATGATGCCCTTCTCTGACAGTCGACGAATGCGGTCGTGCACGGTGACCCGAGGCATGTGCAGGGCATCGGCGATCGCTTGGGTGCTGGCTCGGGAATCCTCACACAACATGGCGAGGATGCGCTCATCCTTCTCGTCTGCAGGCATGATGTGAACGAATAGACGATTGAATATTAATTAATCCGACGAATAGTCGATAATCTAGGAACAACCCGACAATATCTCGACACTTGGGTATATTTCCCGGCGTTTGGTTGAAGTCGGAACGCTCGATGGCAGTGTGATGGCCGACGATTGTCGCGACATGCGCTTCGCGACCCGTTCCGTTCACAGCGGGACCCAACACATCGAGGGTGCGGTGAATACCCCCATCTTCCAATCCTCGACCTACCGTCTCACCGATGAGCGCTATGCGGGCTGGGCGGCCGGAGCCCAGCATACCCTGCTCTATGCCCGACTGTCGAGTGTCAATTCCGAAGCGTGCGTGGAGAAGATCTGCGCCATGGAAGGGGCTGAGGATGGCGAGTTGTTCGCCAGTGGCATGGCGGCGGTATCGACCACACTGATGGGTCTGCTCAGCCAGGGCGACCATATCGTTGCCAGCGCTGACGTCTACGGCGGCACTTACGGCCTGATGACCGGAGAGTTGCCCCGCTTTGGAATCGAGGTCACAATGGCCGACATGCAGGACCCCGATTCGTACGAGGCAGCCATCCAGGATAACACACGCATTCTCTACATCGAGACCATCTCAAACCCCGTGCTGAAAATCTGCGACATCGAGGCGATGGCCACCATCGCCAAGCGCCATGATATCCTGTTGGTCATCGACAACACATTCGCCTCACCTTGGGGCTGTCAACCGATTGAATTGGGGTGTGATCTGGTGATTCATTCGACCACGAAGTATCTCGGAGGCCATTCCGATGTCGTCGGTGGTGCTGTGGTCGGTCGGGCGGACCTGATCGCTGAACTCTTCCCGAAGAAGGTTCACTTCGGCGGCGGCCCGGACCCGAACGCCTGCTATCTCCTCGAGCGTGGCATGCGCACCCTCTCCGCTCGCATGCCCATCCATACGACGAATGCAGCCGATATCGCGGGTCGTCTCGAGTCACACCCGATGATCACCAGTGTGAATCATCCGAGCCTTGCAAGCCACCCAGACCACGAACTCGCGAATCGTATCCTGCCCAAAGGTACCGGGATGATCGCTTTCGTCGTCGTGGGTGGGGACGCAGCCGCGCTTCGATTCATGCGCAGTTTGAATATCATCTTCGAAGCGACCAGCCTCGGTGGCGTCGAAAGCCTTGTTGAGTGCCCCTTCAATTCCAGTCACATGTTCATCCCAGAGATGGTCCGCCACGCTTCGGGTGTGGTGCCCGGCTTCGTGCGAATCAGCATCGGCATCGAGGACGTGGAAGACCTCTGGTCTGACATCGATCAGGCACTGATGGCTTCAGCCACGACGGTCCTACCCGCATGAGGTCTCAATCATGGCGAGTGGGTGGAGTCCAGCCGAACTCTCGCCAAAGGAAAATGCGGATGGCATCGCCTACCACCGTGCGCTCTACCACGACGGGGACCTCAACCGGCCCGCCGGTTGGCATGAGGACTCGGTTCACCACCTACTCGATCTCGCCAGCCCCCACATCCAGAATGGCTCTGTCGTCGTCGATTATGGAACGGGCACCGGCGGCTCAGCCATCGAATTGCTGAAACGCCTGGATGCAGCTGGAATCACCATCCAGCTGATTCTCATCGACCCCCTGGTCTCATGGTTCTCTCAAGCGAGAGAAATCCTTGCCCACCGCGATGATGTGCACTTCGAATTATCCATCGAACAAGATGCAGCAGGCCGCACTCAATTCCGCAGACTGGAAGACATGCTCGATGGGCGAAAGGCGGACGTGATCATCTCATCCTCCACCCTCCATCTCGTGCCGACCCGGGCCTTGGAGGATCTCTGCGAACAATTCTCTGCGAACCTTGCACCCGAGGGTATTCTCGTTTGGGATAGCGGGGATATCGAGAGCGAATTACGTCCCGATGACGTCGCTTGTTTGCACGACCCATATCGAGGGGTCCGAGAACAACTCCGCAACGACGAGGCCCGTCAAGCCATGCTCTCTGAATTCCATACCGAAGATGCGGCGAGGGCCGAACGTCGTCTCGACCACATCTTCCCCGTCCCGTTCAGCATGGATGTCATCTTGTCCGCGCTCGAGGGCGCGGGATTTTCAAGTCAGATCACAGATCATGTGGTCGACTTTGACGCCGTGGATGCGGAGCGGTTCATCCTCGTTCCCCGCCTTGCAGAGATCGCCGCGCCCCTCATCGAGGGCGAGCAGCGAGACGAGGCGATCCGAGACGCATTGACACAGGTTTTGGCGGAGATGGAAACAGCAGGCACGGCCACGTCTCAGGGTTATCGCAGCCATTGGGTGTATGGGCGTCACAGCCTTTCAGGCTGACACCGGCCCCTATGCGAAGCATGATAGCAATCTGGAGGGAGGCAATCACATGGGACTTCCACCGGGCGCTCACAACGACGTGGTCGAGGCAATCGGCAATAGCCCACTCATCCGCCTCAACCGTCTGACGAACCACCTCTCTACAGCCTCGGTCTGGGCCAAGGTCGAGCGCTGCAATCCCGGAGGGTCGATCAAGGATCGAATCGGCTTGCAAATGGTGCTCGATGGTGAGGCCAGTGGCCTGTTGAAACCAGGTGGTACCATCATCGAAGCGACCAGTGGCAACACGGGCATCGGATTGGCGATGGTCGCTGCACAGCGAGGCTACCGCTGCATCTTCACGATTCCAGACAAGATGGCGAAGGAGAAGATCGACCTTCTCTCAGCCCTCGGTGCAGAGGTCCACGTCTGTCCTACCGCGGTCGAAAAGGAGGACCCCCGGTCCTATTACGAGGTCGCCGCCAGATTGGCGCGTGAAGTGCCCAATGCCTGGTATCCCGACCAGTATTCTCATCTGGCAAATCCACGCGCCCACGAGTTGACCACCGGCCCGGAAATCTGGGCGCAAACCGACGGCGCCATCACCCATTTCGTCGCCACCATGGGCACGGGAGGCACCATCACAGGATGCGCGGCCGCCCTACACTCAGCCGCCGAGAGCGCCGGCACGGAACCCCCTCAAATCGTCGGGGTGGATGCGGTGGGTTCGATTCTCAAGGAATACTTCGAAGACGGCACGATGGGCGCGCCGGACACCTATCTGGTCGAGGGATTCGGAGAAGATTTCATACCACCCGCTACCGATTTCAGCCACATCGATGAAATCCGCCAGGTCGACGACGAAATCTGCTTCCGCACAACCCGTCAACTGGCGCGCGGTGAAGGCCTATTCTGCGGCGGCTCGGCCGGTGGAGCCGTGCACATTGCCATCCAATTGGCCGAGGAGGCAGAAGCGCGCGGTGAGTCGGCGATGATCGTCGTCATTTTGCCGGATGCAGGCAATCCCTACCTATCGAAACTCTACAATGATGAATGGCTTCGCGCCAATGGGTGGGAGCCGGATGAGTGGGCGTGAAACGATGGATGACTCGATCGGCGAATCGACACGTTCGGTGCACGCCGCCGCGGACGCAGACCCTGTGACCGGCTCGGTTCAGGTTCCGATTTTCCAGACCTCGACCTATGTGCAGCGGGATTTTGCCGATCACACAGGATATGAGTATTCACGCAGCCAGAATCCAACCCGCGATGCCTTGGAATCTGCGATGGCAGAACTCGAATCCCCCGGCGTTCCAGCCACGGGGAGTGCGTTCGCGAGCGGAATGGCAGCCATCAGCACGGTCACTCAACTCCTCAGCGCGGGCGACCATATTCTCGCCGCTTCCGACCTTTACGGGGGCACGGGTCGACTGTTTGATCAGGTCCTCGCAAGATTCGACATCAGCACCACCTACTCGGGACTTGGCCCCGGAGACCTCGCGGCCTGTGCCCAGCCCAACACCCGGATGCTATGGCTGGAGACACCGACGAACCCGCTGCTCAGTATCCATGACTTGGCTCAATTGTCCAGTGAAGCCCATGCCAGAGGTTGGCTGGTTGTGGTCGACAACACGTTCGCAAGCCCTGTACTGCAACGCCCCCTTGAACTCGGCGCCGACATCGTTCTCCATTCGACCACCAAGTACGTGGCCGGTCACTCCGACCTGATCGGTGGCTGCGTCGTCACCCGGGATGCAGAACTCACTGAGCGCATTCGATTCCTACAGAACACGATCGGTGCTGTCCCAAGCCCATTGGATTGCTTCCTCACCCTGCGTGGCATCCGAACCCTCGCCCTGCGGATGGAGCGACACTGCGACAATGCCGAGTATCTCGTCGAGCGCCTTGCAGCCCACCCCAAGGTGACCCGATTGCTCTATCCTGGCCTTGCCGACCACCCCGGTCATGCGGTTGCTGCGGCGCAGATGCGCCGCTTCGGTGGCATGATCTCTCTCGAAGTCGAAGGGGGAGAGGCCGGGGCCCGACGCCTTGCCGCAGCCAGTCCATTATTCGCCACCGCCGAGAGTCTCGGCGGCGTCGAGAGCCTGATCAATCACCCTTGGTCGATGACCCATGCAGCGACGCCGGAAGCCCACCGTCTCGAGATTGGGGTCACGCCCGGCTTGGTTCGACTCTCGGTCGGCATTGAGGATGCGCCCGATCTTTGGGCCGACCTTTCCGCGGCACTCGATGCGGTTTGAGACTCAGGATTCTGAATCTTCGAGCGATGTCCCTGTGCGCGTCGCCAAGGCCTGCATCGCTTCGACATAGGCCTCGGACCCACCGCCTTCAGCGAGCACCCCACTGGCTTCGAATAGCGTCTTCAGCGCCGGTACCCAGTCGCCACCCTTGTCCTTGGCATCGGACTCGAAACGCCATCCTTCGGATTCGACTCGCTCGTGAACATTGACCCAAGCCCATCCGAGGGCCCCTTCTTTGCGCGCCAGATTGATCGTGCCGCCAACCCCGGAAATACGGGCCTTGCGAACCAATGCATCTGCTCGGCCACACAGGCCTGACAATTCTCCATCCCCCCAAGGGAAACGGTCGGTCAGCAGGTGTTCAGCCCGCTCGACCTCCATCTTCTTGAGGAAGGCACCGAAGCCCTGCTTTCGCTTCGTTTGTCGTTCGATGATATCGGCTGCGGCCTCCCCGACAATGCCGTAAATTTCTTCGAGAACCAGATCACCCCAGTCCGGCCACAAGGCGACCAGATTGGCATGGCATGATGACTCGGTCAGGCGGAGTACGGGTGCATCGATCTCCTCTGCTTTACCGTCACTTCGCACGGTCAGACCACCCTCTTCGAGTGCGGCGGTCAAGATCAGTTTCATCGCCGCTTTCTCCGGGGGCGAACCGCTCATCGCATCGAGCATCAGTGAGAGGTCGTCCATCGACCACCACCGCTCACCGATGATGCACCCTACATCGAGGTTCAGACAGAGGGCCTTGCGCAGCGCCGGCATCAGTCCAGAATCCATCAATGAGAGATTCAGCCAAGCATCGATGACCTCGTCGACCTTCTCTTGAGCCGCCTCAGGAAGCGGTTCATCCTCGGGCCAACCCTCGGGTCGCCAGCCCCACTCGACCTCGGCGAATACCGAGAGTTTGGGAGGCAACATGCGGAGGGCGACAGACCGGGCGAAGGATTCCTCTCCAGTGACACCAGAGAGGTCAGATTCAGCCAGGGCGACAGATTCGTCTCCGACCTTGAACAGGAGGCAATCGTCTCGACCTGGAGCGGCGTCCTTCGAGCAGTGAACCCCATCCCGAATCGTCATTTTGAAGGGGACATCGGCCAGACTCTCCTCCAACCACCCATCGGGAGGTTTCGGTTCGTGACCCGTGCAGACAATGCCATCTTCGACAGAGAAGAACCACCAGCCTGAACGGGCGTGATCCTCCCAAGCAAGAAGACGCTGGCGCGGGTGAGGGTGATTCTGAAAAGAGACCAATGTGGTCTGTTTCCCAGTTCCACGACGAACGAATGAGGCGCTGCCGAAGATGGGGTGATTGAACACGGCGACCATGCTGCGCTCATCATCGTGGGCGGCGTGAAGCGAGCCCGCCAAAGCCCGTGCGACTGTATCGCCACGGCGTCTGGACATCCGCTTGCCCAACCACTTCCTGTCGTTTTTCCGCGCGATGACCTTCTCACATTCTGCCAGTGAGCGCTTGACGGGATCCTTGCGGGTTCGCCGGGCGGTGTAACTGATGATCGGGAGTAGTGATCGAGGATCATCTAGCAGATTGGACAGGTTCTTTTCCAAGCGTTTGAGCACGCCAGCCGAGGCACGCTTTGTGCCGCGAACGCGCATGCGCTGGTTCTTGTTCCCACCGGGAAATTCCACCTTGCTTGGACCTGCCGTGACACTCCCTCCTCATTGCCGACACTGGCCTATGGCTTGACCGCTTCCCTCACCAGCGTTTGAGCGCGGCGGCCTCAACATCGTGCAGATTGGCAGGGATGAGCAGGCAGTGAATTCGACCGCCTTCAACCTCTGCAATCTGTGCAGGGCTGCCTTTGATGATGCGAGATTGAGACGTGCCCATGTCGGTGCACAGGACCAGAACCCAATCCTCCACAGACACATCCAATTTCTTTGCCATGCCGCGGAGCACATCGATGGCAACCGCGGGACTCATCGGTTTCTGATCGCTCTCACCCATGCCCGTGGGGTCAAGGTCGAGCAGGGCGAGAGTGTGCAGGTCACGCTCACGATTG
>CAVOCV010000032.1:0-16418 GCA_963694325.1 Candidatus Thalassarchaeaceae archaeon
ATGCCATAATCGCCCGAGGCGATGACGGAGTAGGTGATGTTGACGAAGGACTTCTCGACCCATAGCACGTGACGGCCATCATCGCTCTGCCCGCACCCGTTGTCGGTGCCGGTGAAGATCGGTGCTGTCAAGGTGAGCGGGTTGAGAGCGCTGCCGGCACCATAGGCCTGGATGGCCGAGCCGATCAGGCTCGATTCATCATCGCCGACGGTGAACTCGCCACCGATGATGGGCGGCGCGGCGAGGTCGAGCACCAATAGGCTGGTCGTGTTGACGCCGCTGAACTTGAGGGCGGTCAGTCGCGGGCTTGCACCATCGGCGACCAGCGCGCCGTAGCGCACCTCTGAGATGTCGGTCACCCACGAGGGAATTCCGTAGGCATTGGTGATCGAGACATGGTTCAACTTGGTATTTCCAATGTCGATGGTGTTGCGCAGCAAGATGCCCTCACCGCAGGATGGGTCGCGGTTGTAGTGCTGATTGTTGAAGAGACCATAGCAACGGCCGGTCGCTTGATCGTCGGCAGGGTCCTGCCAGTTGAACGTGATTCGGCTGCTGTTGCTCGCCATGCCATTGGCGCCGCAGGAGACGTCGCCTGCGCACATGCCGCCGCGAACATCGATCATGGTGCCGTTGGGGGAGGTGATGGTCGTCCCGGGCTGGATGATCAATTTCGCACCGGGGGCAATGATCACATCGCCGGTCAGCGTATGACTGCCAGACCAGACCTCAGTTCCGGAGATGACCCCGGCACTGGTCTCATTGGTTGCAAGCGCAATCGGCATCAAGCCGACCAAGCCGATCATGACGCTCGAGAGCATCAGGAAGGCCAGCAGCAGGCTCTTGTTTTGGTGGGTTCGTTCCATGGTGTGCACCTCAAGGTTCTACCCTTGGGGGAAATCGCGTAGGATATAGCACAACCGGCCCACTCAATTGTATATGTATCAAATATAATCAGAAATATCAGCAGAAATGCCGCGAGTTTGATAATTTCTATCGGATAATTGTTTAATAGAATCAAAATCAAATAAAAATGTCAGTTTTGAGAATCATAATATCTTTGGAATATCATCCGCGCGTGGCAATCCCATCTGCAACAGCCCTCTCCCAGGCCAGTGCATCGAGGATTCCGTAGCCATATCGCGGGTGATGACCTTCGCCCTGAAGCGGACTTTCACGGCAGGAATCTGCGAGTGCTTCCTTGACCAATTGGATGTCGTCACGATCCGCATCCATACCATTTCGCGTCAGCGCATCTCCATGCCGTTCGAGAATCAATGCGAGTGCCCCTGTGACGAACACCGTCGCATCGCTGGTCCCCGTGCTCGAGGAATACGGCACGGATAGATCGGGGTCTGAAGTCGAGATGATGGAGACGCCCGGCGCAGTGACCTCGGGTTTTTGATTCGGGGATGTGCGCGCATCGCCGCCCGCGCCTTCGGTCTCAGCGCCGGTCGCCGTGCGATTCCACAGACTTCCCTTCTCGTCGATGGCGCCCACGGCGATCACTCCATCGACGTTCGCGGGCACGGAAACATCGGTCACCCGCGTGCCCGCGCCACCAGAATTTCCCGCAGCTGCGACGACGAATACGCCGTGATCCAACGCTGCGCCAACCGCATCTGCGGTTTCGGACCCGAGCGGATTCTCAGGGTCGGGGTCGCCGCCAAGAGAGAGGGAGATGATGTGGGCATCCATGTCACTCCAACACCAGCGAATCGCTTGTGCGACCACAGATTCCGAACGGGTTGTCCCCTCCTCATCCAAGGCGGCTGCGACGATGAGGTCCACATTGGGTGCCGCACCGGTGAACTGACCTTTCGCAACCAGAATTCCGGCCATCATTGTACCGTGCCGGTCATGTCCTCGATCTTGAATGGTCTGATCATCCCCGCCGATGAAGTCCTTGTAGCCGATCAGATTGACGTGTTCAAAGTCTGGATGGCGAATGTCGATGCCGGTGTCAACGATGCAGACGCGGACGCCGGCACCGGTCAATTCGAGGTCGGATTGCAGCCGGTGGATGTTGGTGTCCTCGTACGCCCAATCCGAATCAGGCGTCAGGGCATCGGCGAAGACGGCGATGAGATAGGGATAGGATACGAGCAGGGCAGCGATGAAGGTCATCACGACGAGAACGCCCCAGGGTTTCGATTTGGCCCGTTTCAGGCCATCGGAGGACGCTTGACGCCATGCCTCCGCCTCCTGTGCAGTCGCGCCATAGTCCTCGGGAGGGTAGCCGGGAGCCGCGGGATCGATCGCCGTCAGCATCCGCGGGTCCTCCGGTTCGGGAAGGTACTCGAGATGGCGATAGGGTCCAGAGGACATGCGATTCGCCCCGAAGGGGCGAGTTCGGGTTCATGTGCACTTCGCATCGTCGAGCGTTCCCGCCGTCCATCTCGGGCGAATTGGGTACCGCGAACGGTGACCGGTTGTTCGGCGTTCTCGAGATCAGAACGGCTGTGCGCCGCGACGACCGGTGAACTTCCACACCAGCACCAGCAATCCGACGAACATCGCCAGAACGACCAGGCCGAGCCAGTTGTTGGCTTCGTCCGGTGCCTTCTTCTGGATGTTGACCTTGAAGGTCATGTCATCAGGGTTGCTTGCGAGTTGCAGGTCCTCGGTCACGATGTGCAAGACGAAGTTGTGGCTTCCAATCGGATAGGGTCCAGTATCGACACTGATCGGGAAGGAGGTCGTCTCACCGCTGGAAATGACGTCGGTGGCTGTACCGACGACCGCACCGCTCTCATTGAGGACCTGAACGGTGACGTCATTTGCATGGACACCGCCACTGTTGTGGACCTCGACGTAGAACTCGTTGATGGCGTCGAAGGCTGCGAATCCAGACTTCGACTGACCGATGACACCGAACTTGGTGATTTCCAGGTCGGGTAGGGCGGTCTTGATTGGAACTTCGATCGCGGGGTAGGTGGTGTTGTCCTCACTTCGCACGGTGATGTAGACACTGAATTCCATGTCCGGCGAATCCGCGGGTGCGTGAATGGTCAGCGAATAGGGCTGAACCGCCCCGGGGCCGACCGGCACCATCGACGGGCCGATGACCTGCCAGCCAGATTCGTTGGCCTGTGTGGGCAAATCCGAGATGTCGAAGTAGTACTCATCGTCACCATTGCCGGGGTTCCTGATGTACAGATCCAAGGTCTCATCGTTGCCCGGCGTGATGCCGAAGACATCGATGTCCTCATCGACGAGTGCAAATCCGTACACTTGTGGCACGAACAACTTGATCTGGTACTCGCTGAAGGATTGGTCGCTGTGTGTCATCCGTACTTTGAGCGAATGACCCGTATCATAGGACTGGGCAACCGATGCGTTCGGAGCACGGATGCGCAGTCGAATATCATCGGATGCTCCCGCATCGATGCCGAGCGAATAATTTCGGCTGATCGCCCAGATGTCTTCGCCGTCGTCGTCGGTGCCATCGTGAATCTCGATGGTCCAGAATTCCGCATCACCACCGTTCAGAACGATTGTCATGACGTACTCATCCTGGGCACGGTTGCCTTCGTAGGCCAGATTCATGTTGAGCTCAGCTGTCAGGAATTCAAACTCATCCTCACTCAGTATGATGGTGAACTCGTCTGAATCACCGTCGGATTGGGTGATGTTGGTGTGGTTCTCGCCCAAGCCAAAGCTGACCGAGTGGTCCTCATTGACACGGAAGGTCACGGTGTAGTCAGGCGACTCCACGCCACCGCCGACGACCTCAGCCTCACGCCCGCCATTGTAGGTCATGGACATGTTTCGCTCCTCTGTGATGAAGGTGCCACTGATGCTGTAATCGCCGGCCGGCAGGAGGATGGTGATCTCTCCCGCTGTATCGACCGTCGCGTTCCAGCGCATCGTCAGGCCCTTCGACAGAATCAGATCGGTGCCACTGGTGATCATGGCATCGTCAGCCAAGGTGTGTGCAACGCCATCGAAATCGTTCCATTCCGTGCCGATGTTGAGGATGCTCGCGGTCGAGAGCATCAGGTCCAGGGACCCACCCTCGGCGACCGAGGCATCGAGATAGGCCATCGCAGCGAAGCGGCCCTCATCTCCATCGTAGGTCGTGTGGATGATCCAGTGTCCGGGGTCGACCTCAGCGGTCCACGTGCCGTTCCAAGTGCCGTTGTCCAACACCTTGGTCGGTGTGACGCTCGCGCGCTCAAGGCCAGATTCAGGCAGGAGTACAATCTCGATTCCATCCGAGATCAGGGCCCACTGTGAAGGCAGAACGTGGGAGATGAGGCCACCGACCGTGACCATGCCTGGGAGCATCTCGATGTCGGAGGTATTCACCGCATAATCGACAGCGATTGTCGTCATTCCTTCCGCGTAGCCTTCCTTGTTGGCGACCACGCTGTAGTTGTTGGTCACCGGCACGAATACGCGCCAGGTGCCGAGGGCATCCGTGGTCAAGTTGACCGGCCCGAAGGCCGTGCCAGTGACGGTCACGTTCGCATCGCTGACGCCCTCTGCAACGTTCCAGTTGCCATCAGCATTCAGGTCCCAGAAGAGATTGCCCGCAATCTCGACCCACTTGGAGGGTGTGAGATTCATCGCCGGGTTGTCATTGCCTGCAGTGACGGTGAGCGACGTGTTGTCGAGTACCCAACGCAGGTTGTTGTCCGTGCGGTTCATCGAGAGCATCCAGGTGCCCTCCATGAGGCCACCATCGATGACGCCGTTCTCATCACTCGGTCCAATCATGACCTCGCCGAATTCGGTGCTCGAAGCCGTGACACTGTAGCCCACCATGGGCGTACCAGAGCCGTCTTCGATCAGGGTCAGGTTGAACTGAGCGGTCTCGAGCGTCTGCCAAACGATGCTGGCATCGGGTGTGTTCTCATCGACGACCAGACGGCCACGGTATTCCTGCAACGGGTCATCGTTCGTGTCGTTGCCATCATCTTGAATGAAGGCGTTCACGATGACCAGCCATTCGCCTTCGGGGAGGTAGTCAACAATCGTCCCATTGGCATCGGTGATCTTGAAGAATTGACGGTCATCGTCGATCTCCTCGAAGAAGACGCTCCAGTTCTCAAGGGGCGCGCCGACCTCATTGGTCAGCGTCGCATCGGTGCGCCACTCGGGGATGAAGCCGAATTCCACATCCATCTCATCGCCGCCGATGGGCACGGGAATCTGTCCATTGCTGTTCGCGAGGCGGGTGTTGTAGGGAGTCGCATTCGCTGCATCCCGCGGATCCTTCGCCTCGGTCTCGAAGGACCAGGAGCCCACCTCGAGTTGGAGGGTGATCGATCCGTTCTCCCAACCGATATCATCGGCGGTGAAATTCTGAATCATCGAGTCTTCGAAAGACGACGCCGGGAAGATGCGGAAGTCGAGCGGCAAGGCAGTTCCGTTGGAGGCATTTCCTTCGAGATCATGGTCGATGAAGGACACGATGGTCACCTGAACCAAATCGGGTTCAGCGATCAGCATCAAAGACGCATTGTCTCCAATCGCATGGTGAACGTATGGCTCGACGTTGAAGTCGGGGTCGTTCACACTGAGCGTCCAGTTCTCACCAGCGCCGTCCTCACCATCGAGGACATAGGTGGTGAATCGGCCGTTCGCCGGATTCACAGGCCACTGGAATGTCAGGCCGGTTTCCTCGCTCTGCGTCTCCACCATGAAGGGATGGAATTCGTATCCGGGCACGTGCTGTGTGTAGGGGTTGCCCTCGCGGTAGAGGAAGAGGTCACCAGAAGCGCCGACCGCAGGTACGGGCAGCAGCGGTGAGACGACTTCGTCAACACCGACGGTGAAGTGCTGTCCTCCGAGCAGGTTGCCGACAACGACGTGGACGGTCATATTGACCTCGATGCCACTCGGCAGCTGGAAGGAATACTCACCATCCTCATTC
Organism: Candidatus Thalassarchaeaceae archaeon; assembly: GCA_963694325.1. Taxonomy (GTDB): domain Archaea; phylum Thermoplasmatota; class Poseidoniia; order Poseidoniales; family Thalassarchaeaceae; genus MGIIb-P. The sequence continues at coordinate 5,882 of CAVOCV010000032.1, forward strand.
GTCAGGGTCTGTTCCTGAATGCCGCCCCATTGAATGACAACGGGTTGGTTGTTGTATGGACTCAGTTCAGAATCTTCCTTGGCTTCATTCGCGTACATGACGGTGCCGTTGACCCATGTCGATTCGACATACTGCAGCACGAGGCCGGTGATGTCTTCATCATCGATGACAATCTCTTCGTAGAGGATGTGCGCCTCGTCAAAGGCACTCTCGAGCACCCATTCGCCCATCGGCAACTCGACATTGTACGATCCATTTCCATTGTCTCGGGCGAGAATCTGCATCGGCGTGAATGTGTTGCCGAAGGTGATATTCTGGCCTTCAACCGGATTGCTGTCCGGGTCGAGCACGAGGAATTCGATGTCGAACATCGGCACGATGCGGTCGATGTTGTCCGCACTCACATTGCCAGCTTCGTCCGGTTTCACGGTGATCAGGGCGCTTCGATATTCATCGAATCCGTCTTGGTCAGCATCCATGGAAAGGAAGTATCGTCCTTCGAGGACCGGACCGACACCGAACGAGCCCGCATCATCGGTCTCGAACCAGCACGGGGCCCAAGCGATATCGCCACAGGGTCCTGTTGCTCCCTCATCTGAAGCATCGGCATTGACAATCTCGAGTTGACCGGTGACGACCTCGCCATCGATCGTCTCAGCATTGCCTGAAATCCATGTACCCATCAAGATCAATTCATTGTCCTTGGAGGGTGTCAATTCGACGAGGAGTGGCATCGATAGAACGGTCTCCTCTCCATTGTCGAAGATGACGGCCACGTGGTAGGTTCCTGGAATCGCATCGACGAGGTGGAATGAACCGGGGCTCACCATGTCGCCGGAGTATCGTCCGGTTCCTTGGAAGACACCGGTGCCGTTGATCGTGCCGTAGCTGCTCAGATTCTCATCCGAAGCATCGACGTAGAATGCACCTGCACCGATGATCGTCTCACGAACCATCTCAGAGATGAATGAGGAGGAGCCGTTCGAAGTGAAGCGGCCGCTCACGTTCTGCACGTATCCATCGATCAGGTAGGTGCCATCATCGATCAGACAGTGTGCCACACCATCGGCCATCTCTCCGTCGTTGCACATCTGTGCACCGGTGCCGTAGACCACACCGATCAGGGTGCCGCGACCATCGATGTCGCCATCACCGGTGAAGGTGTGCTCGTGGAGAATCGCGCGGGTGTATGTGCCGGTGAAGTCGGTCGCCGTGACGACGCCTTCTGAAATCATCACACCGGGGCCAGTGAAGGTGACTTCTCCCGTCGCTGAGGGTCCGTATTCACGCTCACCCTCAACCTCTCCAGAGGAGGTGGTGACGTAGTAGGCTTCCGAACGGGTCTCGGACCAAATGTTGGAGATTCGCAGTTCAACATCGGCAAGGGGCTGATCGTCGAAATCACCCTCACCTTCCCAGAAGACGGTGCCAGAGGCACCCGAAGCTTCGACATCAATCGAGATGTCGAGGACGGTTTCTCCGTTGGAGTGACCCGCAGCGCCGTCGATCTGGATGCTGGTCTCGCCGAGCCAGGTCGAGCCGGAGACATTGGCGAGGATGCCTGTGATCGGGTTGACGGTTCGGTCTTCGTTCCCATCTGTAACCAAATCCATGAACCAACCTTGTGCGCCTTGGCTGCCGCCGGTCTTCAACGTATCACGCGCGGCATCGAGGTCCGACGCGCCCATGAAGGCGGTCACTCGGATGCGACCGCTCGGTACGCGGAGGCTGAAGTGGCCCTCGTCGTCGGCTTGGGTACTCATGATTGGCACCCAGTAGGTGCGGGCATCGAGATCTTCACTGTCCTCGCCGCTGAACGCATCGCGCTCGACGAGAATCTTGGCGTTCGGAATCGCGCCTGCATCACCGAGGACGACATCGCCCTCAAGCGTGGCACCGGAGTAATACTTCAGGACCTTGACACCGCTGTTCGCGCCGCCGAGACCTTCCTCATTTCCAGGCTCATACCAATTGGCGAGCACGAAGTGAGACATCATCGCTCCCGGCAACGGGCGTGCATAGGTGAGGGGCGTGTCGATCGTTCCGTATCCGCTGAAATGTTGTGCTGGCTGGGCGATTCGACTGATGCTGTCGAGACCGAGTTGCGGACTGCCATACCCGATGTAGGTTCGGGCAATCATCGTCTCAAAGAACTCGGGCTGCTGGTCGACGCGAACGTCGACCAGTTCAATGACGTCGCCGCCGGTGCCGGAATTCTGGGCCAGAATGTCGGCCACATAGGCGTCTTCGAATTGCTGCGAAGTCATCTCTTGCTCAGCTCGATCACCGCGCTGGGTGATGTAGACCGAATTGATGTACGTGTCCGGGTCGAGACCGCTGAGCGTGGTCGGTGCGTAGAAGATGCCAGTCGGATTTCCGTAGTGCATGCCACTCTCCGCATATTGGTAGCCACCGATGGGGTAGAGGCGGTTGTCGACAGCGAAGTAGCGGATGTCGTTGTTCCGAACGATTGTCTCGCCCGGCCCGCCCTCGTAATTCGCGACCTCGTATTCGAGTCCGGTCAGGTCATTGTAGAGGTCGACCAACTCTTCCATCGAGAAGACTGTGGTCAGCATTGTTCGCGCGACGGCGAGTCGGGCGTTCTGCCGGTGCAGTGAGGTCGAGACGTCGTCGTACTGCTCGATCAGGTCGTCGGTGTACCAATAATCGCCGATGATGTAGTGTGTTGCCTTGCTGGAGAAGCCCTCATCCTCCCAATCGACCTTTGAATTCTGGTCGAAGGCGGTGATCGCTTCATATTCGTTCATGTATTCACCAATCAGGTCGCCATCCTCGTAGAGTCGGTAAGTAAGGTTGGATTCGGGGACGCCTTCCGCATCGAGCAGGTGGCCCTCTGCGAGAATGACGTCGTCCGCGGTTCCAGTGACGGTGAAGGAATGGTCGATCGCAGCCTGAGGTGTCTTCATGTGGGTGACGATGACCCACTCTTCCCACGAAGCATCGGACATGTGATTCTTCATGACGTTGGCAAAGGCGGGCGTGTAGCGCTCGCCATCATCATCGTCGGGATCATCATTCACTTCCGTGCGCATGTCACCCTCGGCGAGGGTGACGATAAACAGCGCCAGCGTATCCTCTTCTCCACCGGACAGCAACATGTTTCCAGCCGCGGGAATGCCGGACTGGAAGTTGTCTGCAACGGTCGGGTGTTGACCCTGCGCAAGTGCTTGGAAGCCGTAGTCCCACCAGGAGACGAAGGCCGGGCGCTGGGAGAAGCTCTGATGGCAGGTAAGGTCCGACCATGAGCCGTGAACGGCGAGACATTCCTCTTCCGAAGAGACGTCGAAGGTCTGGTCCTGGGATTCGAGCCAATCGTAGGCTTCATTCCATGATCTCCCGTTGAAACCGGGTCCGAAGGTACCCATGTACCAACATTCACCCTGACAGGTGGGTGTCTCCTCGTCATCGAAGCCGTAACCGGTGTAGGGCGAGGCGTCGAAGACCGACCAGCCGAGCAGGTCTGCTCGTAGCACGTCGGGCATCAAATCGTAGATGGTGGCGTCGATCTGCTTCTCGGCGACCTCGCCTCGGGGGATGCCCGAGTCGATGCCGTAGATTGCGTGCTGACTGAACAGCAGAAGCAGGACCATGCCGATGGCGGGTACGCCGGGGTGACGGCGCGTGGCGGTCAAGGTGGCTCGGAAGCGAGAGCCCGAACTCGAGATGCCGAGCCGGCGCCATGTCCTGACGAATTCCTTGGTGCCAGCCCAACGCCAGCAGCCGACGATTGCAGCCGCGCCCATGATCGCCATCGGCGGGGTCGCGTTGAACATGAATCGGCCAGCAGACCACGCCATGTAGGCGGCGATGAGAATCCACACCGACAGAATCAATGCAGGCTGATCCCGTTGACGAATGCCGCGCAGCAGGGCGAGAGAGCCGGTGCCCAATGCCAGGATGAAGACGATCGGTCCGAAATTCGCGAACAATTGTCCGCGGCTTGGGGCCTGTGCCTCAGCGATGGTGCCGAAGATCTTGTTCTTCGAGAAGTAGTAACCACCGGTCGTCAGGACATCCCATCCATTCGAGATGTCCATCACCTGCAGAAGGTAGAGCGTGCCGAGCAGCACCGTCGAGATGCCGCCGCCCATGATGATGACCATGAGCCAAGGCTTGTCGCGGAACGAGGTGACGACCCATCCGTTGATCACCGTGAATCCAAGGATGTAGAACATCGGTTGGAATCCGCTTGCGTCCCAGATCAGGTCGAGCTCCATGTTGCCGTAGAATGGCAAGGGCAGGAGGAAGGCCGTCGTCATCATCACCAATGCAGCCGCGGTCAGCGGCATGCTGTCACGGCGGCGCAGCAGGTTCAGTGCTGTCTGGACGAAGTAGGCGGCGTAGATGATCGCGAGACCATAGACGAAACCCTTCCAGCCGAGGGCGACCGTGGCGAAGGAGACGCCGGCGAGCAGCGCATAGGCCATGGCCGGTGCGCGCTGACTGAAGGCGGCCTGAACGCCCTTGACCATCTGCATGGGGTTCCAATCAGAGGTCTCGAGCAATCGGTCGCTTCCAGCGGCTTCAGCCGCGCGGAGCCAGAAGTAGAATCCGAGCGACATGAACAGGATGACGAATGCGTCGTGGTCCGCCAGCGCGAAGGTGCTGTGGCTGACGTGACCGGGCATCAGGGCGATGAGCCAGGCGCCGATGGCGCCGGCGCCAGTGCCGAAGAAGCGCTTGCATGTCGCAGCGACCGGTAGCACGGTCAGGGCGCCGTAGATGGCCGGCATGCCGGCCACGGACCACCAAGCGGCAGCGTGCACATCTCCATCGAGGAAGGGGTTGAGCAACTCGCCGCCGAGGGCCAGCGTCCAGCTGAACAAGGGCGGTCGCGGGTTGATCGAACCGACCGGGTAGGACCGGTCCATGTCGATGATGAAGTGGCTGTTCTGTGCAAGGATGTAATCGATGGCGCGCTTCATGTACCACGGGTCGGACCCGCCAGTCATGTCCCATTCACCGGTACCTTGTGCGTTCATCGCTGGGATGACGTTCCATATGACGCGCACCACCAAGGCGGTGGCGAGAGCAGCAAAGACCGTGATGCCATACCAGTGTCGACCCCACCATTGTCGGGCCTGACCAGCATCACGTCGTTCGACGCCACCGACCAGACGGCCGGTGAATCCAGCCCAGAGGACCGCGGCATTGACCCAGAAGAAGATGGCGAACCAAGACAGTGCGCCAAGGCTTCCGTTGAGGAATTCAATTCCATCGAGGCCGAATAGACCGGCATCCTGCCAGGATCCGAGGCTGTAGAGGAGCCAGTTCACGCCGACCAGACCACCGAGGGTGCGCCAGTGTTCCGACCAGCAGAAGGCGACGAACATCGCGATCAGGCCGGTGAAGAAGGCCCAGAAGAAGCCGATGTGGCTGCCGAGGAAGACCGCGTCGGGGTTGTCGAGGGTGGTCAGGTGCCACAGGCTGAAGGCATGGGCAGCAATCCAGACGAAGAGTCCCGCGAACAGCGATGCATGGCTGGCATCCAACCTTGCTGGCATATCCTTGAACCAGGCGCCTCGACCAGCGTCCTGCAATCGACCGCGCATCGCGAGGGCGATGAGCGCACTGGTGAGGACTGAAACCATCCACCAGGTGAAGAACAGGTATCCTGTAACGGCACGGTCGACATCGAGGATGTCGTAGTACTGTCCCATGTATTCGCCGTCGACGGTCCAGGTGTGGCCTGTAGCCGCGACCTGAATGGCGTAAGCGAAACCGGCGACGATGCCGACGAGGATGATTTCCTCCTCGTGGCGACGGGCTCGGTCGAATAGATGGACGCCGATGGCGCTGACGGCCAGGACGAGCCCGAACAGGGCAACGCCGATCTGGACGCAATAGATGGCCACTGAAAAGATCACAGCGGCAAATCCGAGGGAGACGAGAGAGGGGCGTGTTCCAACGGGTTCGAAGATGATGCGGGGTGCCTTTCCGAGCATCGCACCGGCCATCAGGACGGTGGTCAGCATCAGCAGTGTATTCCATTCGCTTGCTTCATAGTCGACGACATTCCAGGTGGCTGCAACCATCATGGCGAGCATGATGGCGATGGTCACCGGAATCGCGAGCAGACCATACAGCGGGCTGCGCATCGACGGTGTTTCGTTCTCGTTGGTCATTGGTTTTCCCTCTCTTGGGTGACTGACAGCATACGCTCCGCCGTCAGCGTCGCCGCGACTTTGGACCCTGTCTTAACCCTGTCCACACGCTCGCGCGTGAGGCGGGCGCTCAGTGCAGCGTTCTGGTTGCCCGTTCAGAGCGCTCTATGACCGATATCTCGCCGGAAGTGTGCACCCTCGAGTTCAACCTTCGACAATTTGCGGTAAGCGAGGGCCCGCGCCGCTTCCAGAGAGGGTGCGATGCCCGTCGAAGCGAGGACCCTTCCGCCGGTCGAGATCAGGGTGTCTTCCGAGAGTGAAGTCCCGGCGTGATGGATGAATGCCCGACCGGCACCCTCGTGCAGAACCGAGAGGTCACCGGTGATGGTTCGCCCCTTCTCAGGCGGTCCAGGATATCCCTCCGCAGCGAGCACGACCGTCAGGGCGTGTTCTTCAGAAAAAGTCGGCATGGAATCGGCGAGACGTCCCTCGGCAACAGCGAGTAACAATTCGCCCAGATCACTGGCGATCAACGGCACGGTGACCTGGGTCTCAGGATCCCCGAATCGCACATTGTATTCGACCACCGACGGGGCGCCATCCGCATCGATCATCAATCCAACATAGAGGCAGCCGCGGTAGGGAACATCTTGCGCGGAGAGGTGAGCGTGCATCGGCTCGACAATCTCGACGATGGCCCGCGCACGAACGGCAGCGGTGACAACGGGTGCGGGTGCATAGGCGCCCATGCCCCCGGTGTTGAGACCGACATCGCCTTCGCCGACCCGCTTGTGGTCCTGACTGCAGGGCAGTGCAACGAAGGCGGACTCATCCATCATCACCAACATGCTGGCCTCCTCACCAGCGAGGAATTCCTCGATCAGTACCATCTCATCGGTTTCCAGAGAGTTTCGAATGAACTCGAGGGCTTCAGCGCGGTCTTCGGTGACGACGACTCCCTTGCCTCCAGCCAACACATCTCGCTTGATGACCCAAGGCGAACCCCACAGATCGAGACAGGCCTCGATCTCTGTGTCCGCTGAAACGTGCTGGACACCGGCGGTTGGAATGTTGAGGTCCAGCATCACGCGCTTGGCGAAATCCTTGCTCCCCTCGAGCATCGCCCCGGCCGCGTGCGGTCCGAAAGAAGGGATGCCGATCGCACGTAGTGCATCGGAGAGGCCGTCGACCAACGGCGCTTCGGGGCCGACCACAACGAGACTGGCACCGAGGGATTGTGCCAAGGCGATTTGGCCGTCCACATCCGAGGCGGATACGGCGTGGTTGGTCGCCATCATGGCCGTGCCGGCATTGCCTGGAGCGACGTGGACGGCGCCGACGGAGGGGCTCGCTTCGAGGCCGATGGCGAGCGCGTGCTCGCGACCGCCACCACCGACGATGAGCACCGTATGGGCCATGACGATGCTCGGGCGCCCTCAGTCCTTCAAAGGTCCCGTCAATACGGCACGTCCTTCAGGCCCGCCTTGTAGCCGAGTATGTTGAACACTCGGTGGATGATCGGCGTCACCAATAGCGTGGCAGCCATCCACGGCAACAATTCAATGTCACCCACCGGCAGATCGGAGAACAGAATCAGACCCGTCGCAAAGGTGAACATGGCGAATGGCAACGTGTCGAGAAGCGGTGCTTCGGAGGACGTATCCCCCTCTCGCTTCAACCCGCGGCGGCGTTTCACATAGGACCCGGCAGCATCACCCAACATGCAACCCAATCCCAAGGTGGCACCGACGGTGAATGCCTGTACCGATGACCCACCCGCGATGGGGTCTAGCCAAGGCTCGCTGCCGGTTGCCATCATATGGGTGAAAATCCCCACCAGTCCAGCGATGAAGACCGCTGTGACCAGACCATTCCAGGTCTTCCCATCACCGAGCAACCGATTGCCGTCGCTGTGCAAGCGACCACCATCGATCGGCTTGACCGGCAACCCGGTCAACGAAGGCAACCATTTCCCGCCAATCATCGCAGCGGTATTTGCCAGATAGCCGGGCAGATAGAGATAGAGAACCGTGACCAAGGTGAGCAGTCCCATGTCTTTGGCTTCGCTGTTCAGTCTTTGAACCCACGCGCGCGAGCAGGGGCATCCTTCATGACCCTCGGCGAGGGGTCGGTGTGCAATGTCCTCCCCCAGATGGCTTCCCGCGCTGCTCGTCTCTCTGATGCTGTTCAGTCTGCTTCCCCTCGGCCAAGCCGGTACCGCACCGATGAACGGCGGTCCCTATCTGATCGAAACTGATGCGCTGTGGGATGTCGATGGGCAGATGAACGCGCAGGTCGTTGTCAAGGCGGGAGCGACCCTGACCATCGAGGCCATCATCTACGTCGCGGATGGCGCGAGCTTGACCGTGGAGGAAGGCGCCACCCTGCGCATGACGAATGCCACGTTGGCGGCCGAGGAAGGGCCGACGGCAGTCCGGCCGATCAGCATTTCAGATGAAACCAGTCTCCTCGCGCGAAGCAGTGTATCGGGTGGCGCGTTCACCCTGCGCATCGTCGCCGAAACGGGGACGATGCTCGACGGATGGACCGTGGCGTGGGATGAAATCCCCCCCCAGGACATGAGCGGAGATGTTCACGAAATCAATTTCACTTCCCCGAAGGATGACTTCAGGTTGAATTTCGACCTGCCACCCGGCAATATCGGTGACCTCGTCATCGCCAGTCTACAGATCGTCGACATCACCTCATCGACCGTCACGACGACTCCCGCGATCGGCTCGGAACCCATTGACGTATTCCTCGCCGGTGCCGCTGGATTCCCACTCAACATCCACGGCACTGCCCACTTCGACAACAGCGTGATCCAAGGCGCCGTCATCGACATCACGGGCGTGCTCTCGATGGATGACAGTGCCCTCAAGGCATCGGGTCCCGTTCAGGTCCATGGCAACGATGCCAGCCTCGACATGCAAGGTGGATCCATCAGCCTATCGAGAGTGGACCACGATATCGAACTCGACGCGACAGCGGGCATCACCTGGGGTGCGGCCCAAGGCACGGGTGGACTCATCGACCGCTGGGAGCGAACTGTGTCCGAACAGACGATTCACATTCCGGTCGACGGCATGGACTGCCTCGGCGGCCCCTGCGTGCGCTACATCTACCACGGCGTGGGCTCACCGAACGCCGGCGCGACTTCGCCCAGAACCGCCGACCCAGAGGGCAACTCGCTCGTCCCTGCGCGGACCGTCGAGATCGGTTGGGCCGATTCGACGGAGGTGTGGACGGAGAGCGCGACGATCGAAGTCGAGACATTCCGAACCGCTTGGAACATGGGTACCGAAATGGATTCTTGGAGTCAATCCATCTTCGTACCACTGCCGTATGACGTCGAAGTCTTCGAGATTCTCCCCCACCTCGACCACCCCATCATCTCGGTGGACAATGTCGATATTCCAGGCGACGCCGGCAGCATCGGCGCGACGATTCCGTTCAGCATCACCGTCACCAACAGTGGCGATGAAACCGCGACCGTCTTCATCCGCTGCAACATCGCTGGCACGGAAACCTTTGCCGATGTCACACCCAAGTGGACCGAGGTGACCCTCGAGGCGAGCGAGTCGCAAACCGTCGAATCCCGCTGGACCTACCATCTGGAGGCTGACCAAGGCCTCCATTGCTTGGTCGAGCAACCCACACAATTCATCGATGCTGCTCCCTTCATCGCCCAAGCCGGTGTCGACAGCAGTCGAGAGGGTGTCGAAGGTGTCGCGACCGTGGAATGGGTTCAGTCCGAAGAATCTGATCTCGGCATGATCCTGCTCGCCGTTCTCGTCGTCTCGGTCATCCTCGGTCTCGTCTTCGTGGTTCGACTGACTCAGGTCAATCAAGGCGCCGAAGAACTCCGCGATGTCGTCGATGAACTCGAGAAGCAGGACGCGGCGATGGGTCGAGTCGATCGCTTCGCCACGATGATGGATGACGACGACGAAGATGACGACGACGAAGATGACGATGTCATCGATATCGACGACTGATCAGCAACTCTCGACGGACTCGAACGTCTCCCAGTAGTACGTCTGGGGTGGACTGCCGGCAGAATCTGAATGCTGCTCGAAGATGTAGTAACTTGTCGAAGCCGCCACAACTTCATCACCCTGTGATACGGTCATGGTCAAATCGTAACAGCCATATTCATTGTCATTCAATGCGATGCTGTCGTCGAATCGGTCCTGCCCATCGCACTCGAGCATGAATCCCGAGGTCTCGACGGCGATGTCCATCGAACCGCCCGAACAGGACCCTTGGGGCCAACTCGCATCGGTTCCGGAGACGGAGATGGTCTGAAGGTCAATCGAACTGTCCTCACCTTCCAGGCCGAAGCTGACGTCGATCGAATAATCGCCACGGACACGGATCGGTGAGGTGTCATCATCTGCACTTTCGATGCC
>CAVOCV010000033.1:0-16149 GCA_963694325.1 Candidatus Thalassarchaeaceae archaeon
CGAAGCGATTCTCGCCCTGTTGAAAGACGTCGATGGATTGCTTCTCAGCGTTCACGAACTGCCGCGAAAAGGCCGTCTTGAAGCGCTCCGGAATGTGCTGGAGATGAGCGATCTCGGTAGCCTCGACCTCGATGCACAACCCCTCGCCATGGAGGCGGCGGGACTGGCCACCGGCTACCTGTCGAAGTTGCATCTCATCGACGCTGTTCCCCTGCGTGAGATCCATCTGGGCGGCGATGCCAGCCACATGTTGCTCGACCAGACCACCCTGCGCAATCTCGAACTCGTCCAGACCTTGTCGGGCGAGAAGGTAGGCAGCCTGATGCAAGCCATCGATGCCACACAGACGTGGATGGGGCGACGCTTGCTCAAGGATTGGCTGCTGCGGCCGCTGCTCGACATCGAGAGAATCGAAGCCCGCCACCGGGCGGTAGGCTCCTTGGTCAATGCCAGTCGTCGCCTGCGCGAGATCCGCACCTCGCTGAAGGCGATGCGAGACCTCGAACGCCTGTCGACACGTTTGGCCTACAATCGCGCCAATGGTCGCGACCTCAACGCCATCGCCGACTGCTTGTCTAGGATGCCGGCGCTCGAGTCTCTGTTGCTCGAATCCGACGACCCACTCCTGAACGATTGCGCAGCATCCCTGACATCGCTTGAACACCTGAAAGAGAAGATACACGAATCTCTGTTGGATGAACAACCGCATCTCATCCGAGATGGTGGCCTCTTCCGTCCCGGCCAAGATGCGAAGTTGGACGATCTGCGCCAAAAGGCCGGGAAGGGCACGACATGGCTCAGCGAGTTCGCATCCACCCAACGAGAAGCCCTCGACATCCCGAACCTGAAAGTGCGATACAATCGCCAATTCGGCTATTTCATCGAGGTCACGAGGACCCATCTCGACAAGGTGCCTGAGGACTGGACACGACGCCAGACCATGACCAATGCCGAGCGTTATGTCACGGAGGAACTGAAGGAGTGGGAAGAGGTCATCCTGAACGCCGACAGTCGAGCGAATGCACTGGAACACCGGATGTTTTCCACGCTACGTGATGAGATCAGATCGGCCACGGCGACCCTGTCCGCCATCGCTCGCAAGATTTCCACCGTCGATGTGCTCTCCGCCTTCGCCCACCATGCACGCCAGCGCTCGTGGACCCGTCCCGAGATTGTCGATGGCGATCGGTTGGAGATCGTCGGTGCGCGCCATCCCGTGCTCGAGTCGGATGGCCGATTCGTGCCGAACGATGTGAAATTCGATGCCAAGCGGCGCTTCCTCCTGCTGACTGGGCCCAACATGGGTGGCAAGTCCACCTACCTGCGAACCTGTGCCCTCGTCACCATCCTCGCCCAAGCCGGGTCCTATGTGCCGGCGGCCAAAGCCCGTATCGGACGGGTGGACCGGGTATTCACTCGGGTCGGTGCCCACGATGATTTGCGCAGGGGTCGCTCGACATTCATGATGGAGATGATCGAGGTTGCCCACATCCTGCGCCGTGCCACGCCTTCGAGCCTGGTGCTCCTCGATGAGATCGGCCGGGGCACCTCGACCTTCGATGGGTTGGCCATCGCCTGGTCCGTGACCGAAGACATCGCCCGTCGCATCGGCTGCCGGACGCTGTTCGCAACCCATTACCATCAGTTGGTGGGGCTGGCCGAAGAGGTGCCTGGCCTTGCAAACATCCACGTTCAGGTGGCGGATTCTGGTGGCGAGATCGCCTTCCTCCACACGGTTGCGGAAGGTCCGTGCGATGATTCCTATGGTGTGCAGGTGGCCGGACTGGCCGGATTGCCACCGGCTGTGGTCGAGCGGGCCCGCGACCTCTTGCTCTTCCTCGAATCCCAAGCTGCGGGTGCCCGTGCGGGTGAAGGCGGCGTGCCCCTGACCCGAAAAGAGGGCCAATCCTCCTTGTTCGGCTGGGCCCAGCGCCCGGCGCCGGCGCGGATTGTCGAAAAGGAATCCGAGGTCGAGAAGCGCTTGGCCGAAGTCGACCCGGACATGCTCAGTCCCCGGGATGCGATGGATTTGATCTACGAATTGCGCGGCATGCTATCCGGCCCCCACGAATGGTTGGAGGAGTGAGGGATGGTAGTGACGACCGAGGAACGCCGACCGATCCAGCAATTGGATGACGCGACGATCGGTCATATCGCCGCCGGCGAGGTGGTGGAACGACCAGCGCAGGTGGTCAAGGAACTGGTCGAGAATAGCATCGATGCCGGCGCTTCACGCATTCGCATCGAAATCGATCGCGGTGGCTTTGACCGCATCGCTGTCATCGACGATGGCGGGGGCATTCCCGTCGATGAGTTGGACCTCGCCGTGACCCGACACGCGACGAGCAAACTCGCCACAGCCGAAGACCTCGCCGCCATCCATACACTCGGATTCCGGGGCGAGGCATTGGCCAGCATCGGCATGGTCAGCCACCTCGGTATCGCCAGCCGGCCGGCTGAGGCTGACGGCATGAAAATCTCAGTGATTGAGGGAAAGAAGCAACCCATCGAATCGGCCGGAATCGCACCCGGTACCCTGATTGAAGTGCGGGATCTCTTCGCCAACCTTCCAGCCCGCCTCTCTTTCCAGAAACGCCCCTCGACTGAGACCGCGGCCATCGTCGACATCGCGATGAGTCAGGCCCTGTGCAATCCTGAAATCGGATTCGCCGTCTCCGTGGATGGCCGAAGCGTACTCGACGCCCCACCGTGCGCAACGATGGAGGACCGCCTCTTCGACCTGCTCGGCTCACCCGCGGAACGACTCGTGCCTCTGGCCATCTCCGATGAGGATGCCGAAGCGCCCGGAGAAGAGACCTGGACCGGATGGATCTCACCTCCGGACCTGACCCGGTCAAAGGCCGGGGAGATCCACCTGATCATCAATGGACGACCTGTGGGAAGCGCGCCATTCAATCAGGCGATTCGCCGCGGCTATCACAGTCGATTGATGGTCGGACGTCATCCGATCTGCGTGCTGCGGCTCGACCTGCCCGCCGACGAGGTCGATGTCAACGTCCACCCGACCAAGCGCGAGGTGCGATTGCGCCATTCTTGGCGGGTGCTCGAACGACTCGAACGCGCCATCCGCCACACCCTCCTGCAGATTCCCACCGGCTCGATGATGCCGGATGACAGCCCGATCGAAGCGGTTGCCCACGAGGTCGATTCTCCCAAAGCACCGGCCGAAGAACTGCCCGCTTGGGCCCGTCCCGCTCAGTCTCGAATCACCTATGCTGGCTCGCCGGTCGAGGCGGTCAAGGCGGATACGCCTTCGGTGAGTCAGTCCCCACTTATTCAAGAGACTCTGGCCAATTTAGGTGTGGAAAAGATGAGCCCGGCTCTGTCGAGTGCCGAGCGTGATTTGCACAGGTGGTGTACCGGGGAATCGAGTGTTTCACCCGTGGATGAAGCCGAGATGAGCCCACTGGACCAGCACCTCACGGATGTCCCTGAGATGGAGCCGCTCTCCCAATTCGCCGATGCATACATCCTCGCCCAGGGTGGGGATGAACTGTTCATCATCGACCAGCACGCCCTGCACGAACGGGTCCGTTACGAACGGCTGCGGCACCAGATGGCCATCTGGGATGCACAGGCCTTGATGGCGCCGATTCCACTGCAACTGAGCGCGGCGAAATCCGAGGTGCTTCACCAGCACAAACCGACATTGAATTCGCTCGGATTCGATTTCGATGAGGATTCGAATCTGACCTCAATCCCTCTGATTCTGCTCGGCGATGACCGACTGGAAGGATTCCTCTCCGATGTGCTCGGGGAATTGGAGACGGGGGCGCAACGCCTCGACACGGTGGAGCGGTTGGCCGATGAGGTTGCCTTCATGAAATCCTGCCGCGGTGCGGTCAAGGCGAATCAGTCCCTCTCATTGGCAGAGATGCGGCGGCTCATCGCCGACATGAGAACCATCGAGAATCCATGGGCCTGTGTCCACGGCAGACCCACGGTGCTTCGGATGAGCTTGTCCAAACTCGACGGTCACTTCGGCCGTCACGGCTGAATCAGATCGAGGAATGCCGGGAAGGAGACCTCGTGCAGGTCGGCACCATCGACCTCTGCACCGACTTTCGTCGCCAAGACGACCGCCGTCATCTGCAATCGATGGTCCCCGTGGGTTGCGATGATGCTCGCTGGCTTCTCTACGGTCTGGCCGCCGGGGATGTGCAGTCCATCCTCGGTCGATTCGGCCTTCAATCCGAACGAGGCCAACAACTCCACTGTGCGCCTGATGCGGGCGGATTCCTTGAATTGGGCATGGGCGGCGCCAGCGATGCTGCCTCCGCCGCCGACGGCCATCGCAGCCGCCAACGGTGTGATGAGATCATTTGCATCTCGCAGATCGACCTGATTCTCAATCGACAGATCAAGGTCGAAGAGAAGTTCAGCACCGATGGCATCCTCCGCGGCCGGCAATTCAAGATCAACCTCACCGTGCAGTGCATTGTACAGTTTCCAGAATGCCACATGAGAGGCATCCCGAGGGATGGTGACCACAGCGGGTGGCACACATTTCCACGGCACCAATGTCGCTTCATCCATTGTATTCGGTGAACCGCACAGCGCGGCCAGATCGTAGGAGAGTTGGGCATGTCTTCGACTGACGGGTTCTCCCTGAAATTCAAGTTCCAATGGGCCGGACATCGCCGGCATCGACAACAGGAGGGCTGAGAGGTGTTGGCTGGTGCGTGAGACATCCAAGGCGAGCCGGCCCGGCTGCATCGGTCCACGGATGAGCAGCGGAAGGGTCTCCTCATCGAATCCGTGCGAGACCTCGATGCCCAGCGATGTCCAGAACGCCGGGTTTCCGCGACGTCGCAGACTCTCATCCCCATCGAGCATGATCGGCTCGCCAATCCGCGTTACAGCGATGGTGAGCAGGCGCAGGGCCGTGCCCGAATTTCTACAGTGGATTTGGGTCGGCGGCTTTCGGAATCCATTGACACCGACGCCTTCGACCACCCATGCATCCTCTTCCACTCCGATACCGACACCGAGTTTGACCAGCGCATCGCGCATTGCACAGGCATCATCGGCTGCACCGGCGATGCCTTCGAGGCGGGTCGTTCCCCGTCCTTGGGCAGCCAATAGCAGCCAACGGATGAGATGACTCTTCGAAGGGGGGAGTTCGGGCGTGATGCGCTGCCCGTTCGATGCGCCGATGCGGACCGTGTTCAACGACAGAGGGGGGTGACCCCGCGGAGACCAGCCATCGAGCCCACTCACAAGAGGGTGGAGTCGGCAGGGCCTCATCAGTTCGTCGCAGGAAGCGGAACGGCTGCGAGTTCGGTCGTGCCCGATGTTCCTAGACTGCGGACGTAGAATGTCCAGTCGCCGACATCCGAGCCGACAGCACTGGCATTGATGACGAAATAATCGCCACGGTTGACCGTGAAAGAAGCATCTCTGTCATGGAATGTGACCTCATTGCCGATCGCCCCATACACATCTGAGTCGCTGACGTTGCCGGCGACAGTCGAGCCGTTAAAGCCGGGTGGTGGCACGATTGAGAAGGAGACGGTTGAGGTGTGAAGATTCTGATTCAATTCGGTGAACCGAACGACCTGAAAGCCGTTGTCAAGGGCCTGTACACTGATTTTCGCGTAGGGTTGGCCCTTGTCCGGAGCGGCGATCGCATCGTCGATCATCAGGTAGACCGCACTGGCGAGAAGCACCGTGATGGCCATCAGCAGAACCGTCGCGATGACGGGGCTGACGGCGAGGTCCTCCTCACACCGCTCCCTGCGCATGAACAGCGAACGCTGGCGCTCGTCTGTAAAAGCACCGGATAGAAGCCGCCCCTACGGGACGGCTGGCTCACACCTTGGTCTCCTTGTTCTTGAGTCGCAGGCCCTTGTAGGAGCACTTGCGGCAGCGGGTGGCACGAAGCGCATTGCGCGCGTTGCACTTCATGCACACACGAACGGCGAGCAGACGAGCCTCAGCTTCAGGGAATCGTGCCATGGCTCGGCCGACCTGCTCCCCCTATTTAATCGGCGTGGAATTGATACGCCCCGGCGCGAGCGGAGGCCCATGCGGATGGAGCGACTGCCCGGCATCCATCACGACATGTCGTGCATTGTCGTCTCTGGAACCGAGGCCAGCATCGTCATCGACCCGGGCACCGCATGGTATCAGGCCAATGTCGTGGAACGTCTCGCACCGCACTTGGATGGGCGCGCCCCGGTCGCGGCGATTCTGCTCAGCCATCGGCATTATGACGCCTGTGGCGGAGCGCCCCACATCGCCGCCGTTCTCGACTGTCAGATCCGCAT
The DNA here is from genome assembly GCA_963694325.1 of Candidatus Thalassarchaeaceae archaeon. Lineage (GTDB taxonomy): Archaea > Thermoplasmatota > Poseidoniia > Poseidoniales > Thalassarchaeaceae > MGIIb-P. The sequence continues at coordinate 6,291 of CAVOCV010000033.1, forward strand.
CCACGAGTCCGCCGTCGCCCCGCTCGCGGGCGCGGACCAGTTCACCACTTGGGCGACGCGATATGGATCGGACATGCCCGCCATCGAGACGACAGGATTCACCGATGGCGAGGTCATCGGGCTCGGTGATGCCGACATCCACGTCCTCCACACCCCGGGCCATACCATGGATTCCTGCGTCTTTCACATCCCGGCCAAGTCCGCTGTGATCTGTGGAGATCTCGTGCCCTCGCAACATCACCCGGTTCGCGCCGACATGCCGACCGGGAATCTGGTGGACCTGGCAGCGAGCCTTGCGCGCGTGCTCGATCTCGAACCCGAATTGCTGATCTGCGGCCGCGGCCCCGCCATTTCAGGCAAGGAGGCGTGCGTTGCAACACTAGAGAAGCACATCGAATCGGCCGTACAGCGGATTGAGAATGATGGCGCATTGCCCGTGGGTTGGCCAAAACCGGCGGAGACCTGTCACTGGCTCACGCCCGAACCGGCGTGGTCGACCGAATCGTGACGGGCAGGCGAGTCTGCACCTTGCGCGGTGGCTTTGCCGGACTGGGTTGGATGAGACGCTCGCCGACGCGGCTGAGAATCCGGCGCTGCCAGCCGGACATCAAGATCAGGCGGTGGCGCTCGGCACGGATTGAGGTGATGCGCTCCCCAATCTCGTTGAGAAGTCGGCCCTCGCCATCTGAATCACAGTGAAGCAGGCGGATTTGACCGGACGAATCGCCCGTAATCAGGCGCATGTCACCGTCGTCGGAGACATCGGCCGTGATCGCGGTCACCGCTGCCGTGTGACCCGTCCAACCATCGATGCGATGCAATTCGGGCAAGCTGAGTAGGTGCACCGTACCGTTGCAATCCCCGACCGCCACGCGCCAGATGTGGCCCTGCGGGCCACCCAGGCCCAGCAGGACGGTGGCGGTGGATTCGAGATGCACCGTGCGAACGCGGCCACCCTTGGGCCAGTAGCGCACATCTCCAGAGGCATGGGCATTCACGAAACCGTGCTGAAGCACCAAGCTCCTCACAATCACATCTTCAACATTTGACATGATATCACCTCGACGTCTGAGGTCGTCAACACTATCGCAGGGGGACTCGGGGCAAATGAAAGTGAAAGTGAACGCTTACCAAGTCTGGCTTTCGTCTTCCTTCTTCTCTTTCTTGTAGTGGCGGTAACACGGTTTGCAGATTGCCAAGCGGCGTCCTTCACCCTGTAGATCATTTTCATCCCAGACATCGGCGAGATTGTCGAAGGCGATGCTGCGACCACCGTGACTCTTGTCAGCCCAGTTCTCGCAATCCTTCACTGCGCAGGTCTTCTCGCCATCCTCGGGGTCTTTGGATCGGCGCTTGCGATCGGTGTTCTCACCGCTGGCCGACCTGGCCTTGCGCGCCTTTGACTTGAAGCCCATCAAACCACTTCCGCCTGCCTCTCCTACTTGAACGCAACGAATTGGCTCAATTGCGGTCGATGGTCGCCTCTCGGTCCGGGCCGACACCGACGCTGGTGATGGGGAAGCCGAGTCGTTGCTCAATCAATTCCACGTACGTGCGCGCGGCCTCTGGCAATGCGGCAAAACCGCTTCCATTCGCAGCCGCATCGCGGGCGATCTCCAGCCATGCCTCAAGAGAGAGGGAAGGAAATCCTGAAACAGTCTCATAGACCGGTGCACAGCGAGCCAGTCGGCCAATGTCAGCCGGCACCACATGACAGGGTTCTCCATCGATGGTATAGCCTACACAGATCTTCAATTCGTCCAGTCCTCCAAGAACATCCAGCTTGGTCAGCGTCACACCATCGAAGCCATTCATTCGATGTGCATGACGCAACAGGACCAGGTCGAGCCAGCCACAACGCCGTGGCCGACCCGTCGTCGTGCCAAACTCATGACCGACATCCGCCATGTGCTTGCCATCTGTATCCATCAGGTCTTTGCCGTCGTACAATTCGGTCGGAAAGGGTCCCTCGCCCACGCGTGTGGTGTAGGCTTTGACCACCCCGTAGGTTGCCGTCACATGACCGGGGTGGATGCCGGCGCCATGCGTTGCATAGCCCCGGCTCGTGACCGAGGAGGTGACGAAGGGAAAGGTGCCTTGGTCGATGTCGAGCAGACAACCCTGGGCGCCTTCAAGCAGTACATGAGCCCCTTGTTTCAGGGCCAAATCCAGCATCAATCCGGTTGGCGCAACCGCTGTACCGAAGCGCTGCCACACCCAGGCGAGGTCCAGTGCAAGCGTCTGTGGCGTGATCTCACCGTGCAGACTCGCCTGTCGCGTAATCGTGCTCCAACCGACCGGATCATCACCGGAAGGAACGGTGTCTTTGATGCCGAAGAGGTCCAACTGCGCATTCATGCGATCGGCGGCATAGGCGAGCCATTCGGGGTCGGCCATTCGAGAGGGAATGTCACAGAAGCGAACGCCCACGCGCTCAATCTTGTCGCCATAGCAAGGGCCGATGCCCCGCTTGGTCGTCCCAATCTTGGTATCCGTCCCATCGATGCGTCGGTGGTAAGGGAGATTCACGTGCGCGCGCTCGGAAATCCACAGCCGCACACCCTCGGGGCGCTCGGCATCGAAGGCATACCAATCCTCGAGTTCCTTCTCCAGTGTCCACGGGTCGATGACCATGCCATCGCCCAATACAAGTTGGCAATCTGGATAGGTGATACCACTCGGCAGATGATTCAATTTCAGCGTGCGATCACCGATGACGATGGTGTGGCCGGCATTGTTGCCACCTTGGAAGCGGGCGACCCAACTCACCGTGCTGGCGAGCTGATCTACCATCTTCCCCTTGCCTTCATCGCCCCATTGTGCACCCAGCACAACCGTTGCAGGCATGGCCCGATGGCGAAGCCGGCCCCCCTTGAACATGCCCACCCAAAAAGGAGGGATTCAAGAGGGTCAAATGATGCATGACGGCAGCATCGTCAAGTACTTCCACGCACATATTTTAGATGAATGCGGATTTCGACCCCCTCCTTCGAGAACGGGACATGCCGCAGCGGAACCGATGGCGCTTCCATGAGATAGGTTTAAATACGACGCAATCCAGATGTTAACCAGAGGTTGAGTAATATGGACAAAGAACACACCGAATCTGAGCACCGCGAGCAACCGGCTCGCAAACGTACGTCGATCGGGGCCGGCCGCCCCTCCCAGCGTCGCACTGTTGGACAGTCGCAACCCTGCACGGTTTGCGGCGCCACGGAGTGGGACGAGGACCAGACCCGCGGAGAGGCGTATTGCGCCGCCTGCGGCAATGTCGCTGAAACCAACATCATCGACCCTGGCGCTGAGTGGACGAACTACTCTGACGGCGTCGACCGCTCTCGCGTCGGCGCTCCGTCCCGACAGTCCCTGTCGGACAAGGGTCTGAACACCAGCATCTCCCGTGGTGACCTGACCAGCGCTTCCGCGCGTCGTCACGGCATCAAGGGTCGCGATGCCAAGGACTGGCGTCGACGCGCCATCATCGATGAGCGCAGCAAGACGCGCTCCTCGCGCGCGCGAAACCTGACCAAGGCGATGCAGTTCATCCGCGACCGTGGCCAGTTGGCACCCCGCCTGGTCGAAGAGGCCGCCGTGCTCTACCGCAAGGCGGCTGAGATGGGCATCGTCACCGGTCGAAGCATCCGCGGCGTCGCCGCGGCGTGCGTCTACCTCGCGGCTCGCGAGGCGAGTCTGCCTCGCAAGATCGAGGAGGTTGCTCTCGCCTTCGACATGGACAGCGAATCCGGCACCAAGGAACTGAAGCGAACCATCCGCCTTGTGGCCCGCCGACTCGGCAGGCACCACGTCACCGGACCCGCCGAGTTCCTCGATGTCTTCCACAGCAAACTCGGCCTGCCAGCCCCCGTGCTCGGCGAGGCCAACTACCTGTGGGGACGTGTCGGCGAATCGATGGAGTGGCAGGGCAAGAAGCCAGCAGGTGTCGCCGGTGTCATGCTCTACAAGGCGGCCCAGAACCGCGGCCATCCTCGAACCCAGTCCGAGGTCTGTGCTGTGGTCGGCGTCTCCGAGGTCACCCTGCGCGGTCTGCTGCGCATCCTCGATGCACTGCTCGCCCAGCTCGGTGAGGCACCGTCGAACTGAAAACCCGAACCCGGGTCGAGCAGTCCACGGGGCGCTTAACTCAGCTTGGAAGAGTACCTGGTTTGCAACCAGGCGGCCGTGGGTTCAAATCCCACAGCGTCCACCTAGCAATACATATCGACGCTGTGGGTTTGAACTAGAGACAGACTGACCGTCAACAATCGATCGGCTGTCTGTATCGTGGTTCAGATCTGGACCACGGACTCAAAATCAGTACTGTCCAGTACCGATCAATACGCACCGCGGGAAGGTCTGATTTTTCCCACTCAGAGCAAGGGCTGCGACCGCAACCACTCCAAGTCAGAAATATACAATTGTCGAATGTCATCCAATCCCAGCACCAGCATCGCCAATCGCTCGAGCCCCATTCCCCAAGCACACACAGGCCATGCGCAACCGATCGGCTCGGTCACCTCAGGGCGGAAAATTCCAGCGCCACCCAACTCCAGCCATTGACCGCGCCACTTGACCTCGATCTCAAGACTCGGTTCGGTATAGGGGAAGTAAGCCGGTCGCACGCGAACCTCAGGATAGCCCATCTTGGCATAGAACGTCTTCAACGTCGTCACCAGCATCGGCAACGATGCCCCGGGCTCCATGATGATGCCCTCGATTTGGTGAAATTCAGGCAGATGGGTGCGATCGATGGTCTCCTTTCGGAATACCCGCCCGATGCCGAAGACGCGGCAGGGCACATCGGGCGATTCAGCCAGATATCGAATCGTGTTGACCGTCGTGTGGGTTCGCAGCAGCCCTTTCTGACTCTCATCGATAGAATAGGATCCGCCCCAGCCCGTGCTGCCGGTGTCGCCGCCGTGTTCGTGGATGGCTGTCCAATCGGCGAGGTGCTTCTCATCGATGGGAATTCGGTCCGGATTCGTCGTGTAGAAGGTATCCTGCATCTCGCGCGCGGGGTGGTCTTGTGGGATGAAGAGTGCATCCATGTTCCAACCGGCGGTCTGGACGTAATCGCCGTCGATTTCGTCGAAGCCCATCTCGAGGAAGATGGCGCGGATGCGCTCGATGAGTGCCATCATCGGATGGGGTCGGCCACCCGCCGGTGTGGGGGCGTCCAATTCGACATCGTAGGACTTGAAGTCCGCATCACGCCAGGCCTCGCCCTGCAGCAGTTCTGGCGTGATCTGCACCACTTGCAGGCGCTCTTCCAGCAGCCCATCGTCGAGCGCCTCACCCGCGTGGGTCAGAACGTAATTTCGAACCGTGCCATCGGTCGATTCAATCAAGCCCTTACGCTTTTTGAAATGGCTCAAGAGATCGCCATCGAGATCGGATTCTTCACATCCGTTCTCACACTGCTCAAGAAAGGACTTCCGAGCGACGAGCGTGATGTGAATCTCATCTCCCGGCAGGACGAAGGCGCCTTGTTCAAGCGAACAACCCAAGCCTTTCAGAAGGCCGACACCGATGCCGGTTTCCTGCTTGGAGGCCACACCACTCGCTTGTAGCGCCCTCATGCTCTTGTCATCAGAACCCGAAAGGAAACCATACAGACGTTGCTCGAGCAGGCCATTCTCCAAGGCCGCAGCGCCTTCGGGGCCGAGAGCCCAGACGGTTGCCGTCTGGGTATCGATGGTCAACAATCCCTTCTCGGCAAGGGCCAAGCCCGCGCCGGCGACATGCGCTTGGTCCTGCCATTGACAAGCGGCCAGAACCTCATCCAATGACCACGTCTTCGACGCGTCCGTATGGAGGGCTTTCACCATCCGCTTCTCATTGTTGGACAGGTCCACGATACGCCCTCATAGAGGGCGTCGCCGCCCTCCGCACTTGACCGTTGCGCGGTCACTCCTCGAACTTCTCCGAATATCCAACCCTGTTCTGAATCGCATCGAGCACCTTGATGATGAGTGACGGAATCAAATCGAGGATGATGAGATAGGCCATCAAAATCCCCAGTGGAATCGCCAAACACCAGTCGATCCAACCCTCGACAGGCCAGCGATGGAGATAGTACAGCACCGAAAGGGTGAGACCGATCGCCCAGAGCGTCATATTGACGAACCGCATCATGACCATTTGGGAGAGCGGATTCATACTCACTCCTCCTCTTCCCACAATTCAAGGCCACAAGCGAGGCAACCATAGGCGGCTGGCCGCGCTCCATCGAGCCATTCCAGATGGCCACAAGCGCCACACAGAATGCTCGTGCGAACCGGCGAATCCAAGGTCGTGTCGACCCGATACATGACTGAGCCACCCGCGCCGGGTGCCAATTTCTCCTCATCCGGTGACCAGCGCGCGATGTCGATGTCCGACATCGGTTTCGGGTCCTCACGCATGCCGATGGCCCCAATCAGCATGGCGCATCCAATCAGACCGGCCGGGGCACCGAGCAACAGCCCATTGGGCCCGGGCAGGCCGATGACCACCCCGGTGGCGAGTAAAATCAACGCCCAAGAAGCGATGAAGAGATTCGTTCGAAGATGCTCCAATCGATCCGCACCTCACATCAGCAAATTCGTGGGTGGCGGGCCGTAGGCATTGGGCACTTCCTCACCCTCGCCGAACATCATAACGAAGACGATGAGTCCACCGATGTATGGAATGAATCCGAGGAGAATATACCAACCGGAATACCCTTGGTCATGCAAACGCCGCACGGTCACCGAGAGGAATGCAGGCATCAGCAGGAGTATGGCGATCCAGGCGAAGCATATCACATTGAAGAACGCGTCTTCATCATTGTTCTGAATGGCGAACCCCAAAGCGGCCATCCCGACAGTCATTGACGTGATGGTCACGGCGAGATAGAACCACCAATATTCCGAACGGGAAGCACGGCCATCAAAGGTGAGGTAATGCCCCATCACCGACCGTAGAGAATCGCCAAATGACATCATTTTGGCTGGGCGGCCCATCCCGGGCATGATTTGGCCATACGGATTGACGGCCTGCATCGGAACCGCGGTTGGGGCACCGATGAGGATGCTCTGTGGCGGGGCTTGGAACGGGTCGGGTTGTGCAGCGGCGGTGTGATGATGATTGTGAATCACGTCGCCTGTGTGCACATTGCCCCCTACGACCGAGTCGCTGAACTTCGGGCCTGATTCCATACCGCGTCCGTGGCGCAGTAACTCTATGAAAGCCGCGGCTCAAGCGCTCATGCGCCAGGCTTCAGCAAGGATGCCCGCGGCACGGTCGGCCTGATCGGTGGCGATTGAACACAAGCCGATTCGGATGCCACCCTCGAGCGGCACAACATACAGTCCCCGCGCCGCGGCAGCGAGGGCGATCGGCTCGGGTGATTCGTGTGGTAGGAAGGCGAAGTAACCGTCATGACTCGGCAGGAGAGGCACCCCCTCCTTCTCGCATCGAGCATTGAACGATGCCCGTCGTTCCTCTAGCATACTGAAGAGTCGCTCGCGCTCGTGCAACCAATCGACGTATTTGTCGACGTCTGAGTGAATGGTGTGGACCGTGGCTTGGGGCAGTCGCGCCGCGCCCGACCAGGTGCCTCGACCTGAATGCAACATGACCTCGTGCAGTCTGTCGATGAAAGGCTGGCTTGGATGCAGCATGACGAGAGCGCCGCATCTCTGTCCATAGAGCGTGTGACTCTTCGATGCTGAGAAGCCAAAGCAGACCAGCAGATTGGCCGGCCAAATGCATTCCTTGGCGAATGAAGCGAGCGTCTCCCCCCACCCATGATGCTCGCGCGCATAGGCCGCATAGGCGCCATCGATGAACAGAGTCACGCCCTTGCCTGGATGTGCGGTGGCGGCCGCTGCGAATGCGTCCAAGACGATGGCGCGGCTTTCGGCTGTCAGTGACATTCCGGTCGGATTGTGGGCGGGATCGTTCAGCCACGAGAGAATCTGGTCCTGCTCGGTCAACAATTCTCCAAGAATCGATTGCAATGCGGCCAGATCGATCTGTTCGCCATCTCCCATCAGTGGCCATGTAGCCGTCGTGATACCGCATTCTTTGGCAATCGTGTCGTAAGGACCCCAATGGCGGTCGCGCAGCAGCAATGCACTGCCGGGTGCCAGAAGATTTCTCGCCGACACGTAGAGCGCGCCCGTTCCACCGGGCGTGATGATGGAATCCGTGTGTATGCCGTGTTGTTGGATGACCGAAAGGCCATCACCAAGCGCCAATTCCTTGACCATGGACCGAAAGTGAGGCAGTCCTGGCAAGGGGGCATAACCCGACAATTCAAGGTCGGCTTGTTCCCGAAGTGTGGACGCGACGACCGCGTTCACCGCGAGGGTTCCATCATTTTCCAACAGGCTGCCGACCGTTCCGTTGATCGCCTCTTGGCCAGCCGCTTTCGCCTCCTGATACTTGGCGAGCCATGCGAAGATGACATCGTGGCCACGCTTTGAGGCGGCATGGGGGGGCAACATCGCCGCTTCGAGTGCCTCTAACGACCACGATTGGGCATCACCAGAGACTGAAGCGAGTCCCTGCGGCATGGTCGAGGCATGGAGGTTGGGCCCTTCAACCTCGCGGCGTGTTTTTTGTGCGATGAACTGGATTTGAACCACGAGACTGGCAGCTGTGATGCTTCTTGGTGTTCAGCCATTCTCTGGCTCAAACCCTCCGTTGGGCTATGTATCGTTAAGAGCCACCGGAGGGATTTGAACCCCCGATCTCTGGATTACAAATCCAGTGCCTTACCAACTTGGCCACAGTGGCGTCGAGCCTGCCAACCACCGTCCCCACTTCAAGCCGCCGAACGGCTCAAGTGCGAAATGCGCACCCCGCGAGACCATGGGGGCGTTGCGAATCGATGGTACAGCCTGCGGGGCTGCCCTCGAATCCTCGTTGAGCGATCGGATCGCTGCCCTGTCCAGGTCCCCCCATCTCGCTGTGGTCATCGTCGGAGAAGACCCCGCATCACAGGTGTATGTGCGCGCGAAGGAGCGTGCCTGCAAGCGCTTGGGAATCCGCAGCACTCGCGTGGATATCGATGCAAATGCCGCCTATACAGAGGTTGTCGCAACCGTCGAAGCCCTGAACGCTGACCCGATGGTCAACGGCATTCTGGTGCAGAGCCCGCTGCCCGCGGGCATGGATGAAATCGCCATCACCGACCTCATCGACCCAGTCAAGGATGTCGATGGATTTCACGCTCAGAATCTTGGAAGGCTCGTCCAGGGCGATGCCTCCGGCTTGCTGCCCTGTACGCCCGCGGGGGTCATGCACATGCTCGAGTGGGCCGGTGTGGAGCTCAGTGGAAAGAAGGCCGTCGTCATCGGTCGCAGCCGAATCGTCGGCATGCCGATGGCGCTCCTCCTCAGCCAGAAGGGCGCCGATGCCACCGTGACGATCACCCATTCCAGAACGCCCGACATCGCCGCAGTCGCCCGCGAAGCGGACATAGTCATCGCCGCGGTCGGTCGTGCCGAGATGGTCACGGCCGATTTCATCAAGCCCGGTGCAGCGGTCATCGATGTCGGCGTCAATCGCGTCGAAGACGCCTCGGATCGAGGCTATCGATTGACCGGGGATGTCCACCCTGATGTCGAGGATGTCGCGGGGGCGGTCTCGCCTGTCCCGGGCGGTGTCGGTCCGATGACGATCGCCATGCTGATGGCGAACACCGTGCGCGCCGCCGAGATGCAGATTTGATTATCGCCATCCCGTGAAGGGCTTCGGAAACGCTATTGGCGTTGCACTCATTGACCCGTTGATGATGTATCCAGCTTTGCTCTAGCCCCAGTCATTTCACCATAATGGCCGATGTATTTCAGGGCCTTGAAGCAGAGGGTACCCATTGAAACGCCCCGTTTCA
>CAVOCV010000034.1:0-16146 GCA_963694325.1 Candidatus Thalassarchaeaceae archaeon
GAATCGGTGGACTAGGGAGTGGGTGTTGAACCAACCAGTCAATGCGTAGCCGATGGCCAAACCGATGTATCCAGCGACGCCAAACGCGAGCAAGGATTCCTTGGCTGAGACGAGGTAGAGGATGAATCCCGTGATGCCAATCAGCACGATATGGGGCAATGTCGAGATGTCGAGCAGATTGCGCAAGAGGTCACCGAGCGTCGGTGGACTATCGTCACGCTCGGCATCCATGCCCGCGCCAACGGGCGAGTCCTGTTAAGGCCGACGACTGTCGGCTGCCCATGGCGAAGCGATTGACCAAGGCGCTTCGCGCCAAGCGTCGTTGGGTCGGTCTGTCGATTTCTGGTCTGCAGACGAGATCCGATGTCGAGGACCATCTCCGATCGATTGAACCGACCGATGATTGGCGTCTGATGGATTTCAAGGAGGACAAAGCCATCCTTCGCATCCTACTGAAGGATGAGATAGATTGGCGGGCTGCACTCGCCGATTCTGCCGCCCCGATTCAGTCTGTGACGATGTCGGGCAAGATTCGACTCGTCAGAGAACGACTCGGACTCCCAAAGCCCCAGCGCCGCTGATTATAGAATTAATCGGCGGGACTTAGGCGGGCGGTCATTGGCTCATCTTGATGTGCTCGCGACGGCTCGGCAGGGCATGGCCGGCGGTGGAGATGTGGAGAGCGTTCCCGCGTGGGACATGGCCGTGCTCGTCGGCGCTGCCCTGATGCTGTCGACCTTCGTCATCGTCACCTGGACCCAACCAGTGACCCACGCTGTCACCGAGCCGACAGAAATCTTGACCCTCCACACCGGCGTTGCCGATGCGTCGATCACACTGACGGCAGCCCACGATATGTCCTGTACTGAAGCCGACCCCTGCGCTGCCTTGCTGGTCTATGTTGTGCCTGCGGGAGAGGACATCGACAGCGTGACCCCCATCGAGCTGCTCGATGCCGGCCATGGCCAATCCAACGAGATCAGTTTGAACCAACCCCTCGAGCAGGGCGAGTATCATCTCTACTTGGACGGTGAAGGAGAATATGCTTTCGAAGTGACGATCAGTCGTGCGATTCCACACGAATACACACCCGCCTTGATCGGGGCTTTGCTCCTGGTCTGGGGCATCTGGCGCAAGCAACAAGAAGACCACGATTGAGTCGAGCTTACCACGATTGAGTCGGCTTCATTCCCGCGCGCCCGCGTGAGAGGTCAAGGTGGAGACGGCTTCTCGCGTGATCTCGACGAGCAGAGGATGAACCTCGAGCAGACTCGCCATCGACGCGTGAAGCATTGGGCTCAGGGTATCGGCATCCATCTCGAAGAGGTCGGCCCAGCCCGCGGTCGGCACATCGGCGTCCGGCCCCCATCGATTGATTCCGATTCCGAGCACGACCCGAACTTGATCACCTTGTGTGCGTCCTTCTGCCAGGATACCACCCAATTTCGACTCGTTGAGCCAAACATCGTTCGGATGCTCAAGGCGCAATCCGATGTCGGCCAACGCCGCGATATGTGGCCATCCATGGCTTGGCAATGGGAGGTGGAGTGCACAGGAAAACGCATCGAGAACCGCGATACCTGCAGCCAATTGAAGGTGTTCAGCACCCCCTCCTATAGAATCAGGAGGGAGATTCCAGGTGCCCATGAACCCGCCGGGCGAGTCGACCCAATGCCGTCCATGCTGCCCTTTGCCCCCCGGTTGGCTCTCGGTCCGGAGCAGGCTGCCGATGCCGAGATCCGCGTCGAGCATGGTCACATTGGTCGAGTCACAGACCTTCAGGATCTCCTGGGGGGCCAGTTCGAATGGCCGCCAGCAGGCGATGACGCTGAGGCGCTCATCGCCGAGCACAGTCTCACGCTGAATTCGGGTCGCCCATCCCGCACGACGCCAGGCGCTCGGTATTCCATCCCCCATGCGGTTCGAACTGTGGAGTAGCAGGACGATGCCTCCCGGTCGTAATAGGGACGGGTTCTCAGTGAGATGCTGCAACAATTGCCCACTCTCATCGTGACCGATCAGGGCAGCATCCTCCAAGGGACCCAACTGGGCCTCTGTGGGCTCGAGATAGGGCAGATTCCAGGCGATGACGTCCGCACCGGTCGATGGGTTCCAATCGCCAGCTTCCCCTGGGCCACCCTCCCGAATGGACAGACTGGCCTCGAAACCGTGGTCGGCGGCATTTCCGCGGCTGGCGGCGACTGCGAGAGGATGGACGTCACACGAACTCACGCGCCATCCTCGAATCGCTGCGGAGATCGAAATCGCCCCACTTCCGCAGCCGATTTCAAACAGGTGTCTGCCGCGACCCGGTCCAAGCCCGGCGAGGACCCGGTCGAGCAGGGCACTGTCCTCGCGGGGCGGATAGACCGTGGCCGGGATGAGAAGGCTCAATGCGGGCAGGCCGTAGGCCTGCCATGCCACACGAAGGGCTTCACCTTGGGTAATCTCGATCTCTCTGTCAACAGTCGACATCGCCTCACCCCCCCGCTTCGATTCCCCGGTTCGGCGCCCATGCGAAGAAGATTCTCCAAACCTTTATGTCGAATCCAGAACAGGACGGGATGGAGCCCACCCTCCCCGGAATGGGCGATTATCCAGCCTGCGTCACGCTCCAGTCGTAGGCGTAAGGCTTTTGAACACCCCCACGGTCCGCGGGTGGCCCAGAGACATCCATGGGCCTGTAGCTTAGTCAGGTAGAGCGTCCGGCTTTTAACCGGATGGCCAAGGGTTCGAATCCCTTCAGGCCCGCTCTCTGGCCTAAGAAACAGGCTCGTGGTGTGTCGAAGGGAAAACCGGGGGGTCGAGTTTTTGGTCGTAAAGAGTTCAACGAAGAAGCGTCTGATTGAGTTGGGAGTTCCAGAGGAACATGCCCACAAACTTGCAGACGATGCCAACATGGATGCCATTAAGCAGATGAGCGTCGATGATGTCGCAAAGAAAATCGGGGTCGAGAAGGATACCCCCGAATTGGAATCCGTGATGAACATCATCCGGGAACAGGGCACGCGCAAGCGAACCCGCTCCCGTCGCGTCACCATCTCGCAGAAGGCGATCGATGATGACGACATCCCGACCGGTGAGGACCGCTTCAACACCCTCAACCACCACCTCGTGCCGCACCACGAACTCGTGCCTGCGGAAGAGGAGGAAGGCACACTCGCACCATGGGGGCTGAGAATGGCTGACATCAGTGGTGAAGGCAACCGCCTCGCCAAGGAACTCCTGCCGAAGATTCTCATCACCGACCCTGCGGTCCAGGTCATCAAGGAGATGGCCGAACTCAAGGATGACGAATTGCCCGCTGGCTGGCTCACCAACCGTGTGGTCCGCGTCATCCGCTACAGCCGGTCCGCCGGTACATCAACCGCCTATCGCCTCATTGTGGAGGGCAACTGAACGGAGTGATTAATCATGAAGGAAATCATCGAGAGCTACTTCAGAGAACGCAGCCTGGTCAACCACCAGCTCGCCTCGTACAACGACTGCATCCCGACCGCCGACTCTCAGGAGTCGCGATTCGAGAAGATCGTCCGCAACATCCGCATCGGCACAGATGACCTCATCGAAGACGATGAGGGTGGCATCATCAAACTCGACGTGCTCGACCACGAGATTCAGGTCCGCATGAAGAACATGACACTCGGCCCGCCGACCATCCGCGAGGCCAATGGCGCGGAGCACCCCTCCCTGCCCCTCGAGTGCCGTCTGCGCAAGCTGACCTACATGTCGCCTGTCTATCTCGACTTCACCATCCACCGAGACGACCTGCCTCAGCCGATCATCGAGGACAAGGTCCAGATTGGAAGCGTTCCGATCATGGTCCGGTCCCGCCGGTGCAATCTGCACCCGGCTCACATCGACGCCAACCGCAACCTCTCGCCCGAACAGAGCGAAGAGGACAAGGAGCACTACCACCACCTTCTCGCCGGCAAAGGCGAGGACCCCCACGACCCCGGTGGCTACTTCATCATCAACGGTACCGAGCGCGTTCTCATCTCGATGGAGGACCTCGCGCCCAACCGTGTCACGGTCGAGATGAACAAGCGATACGCACGCAAGACTGAGGTCGCGAAGATCTTCAGTCAGCGCGACGGCGTCCGCAAGCCTCTCACCGTCGAGAAGCGCAAGGATGGCATGCTGATGGTCAAGATCAGCAGCGCCGGAACCACGGCGATTCCCGTCGTGCTGCTCATGCGCGCCCTCGGCATCGACAACGACCAGGAAATCTTCCAGGCGATCGCCGGCCCGACGGAGACGTTCAAGTACATCGTCGCCAACCTCAACGAGGTCAAGGACAACGATGAGTACAACGTCGAAACCCAAGAAGAATCAATGCAGTGGCTCGAGAAGAAGTTCGCCGCTGGACAGCAGAAAGAATACCGAGAGCAGCGCATCACCAACCTGCTCGACAAGGAACTCCTGCCCCACCTCGGCAGCCTCGAGGACAACCGCAACAAGAAGGCCATCTTCCTCGGCCGAATCGTCCGCCAAGTTCTCGAGATGGCCATCAACAACAAGCAGCCCAACGACAAGGACCACTACGCGAACAAGCGCGTCCGCCTCGCGGGCGACCTCATCGAGGACCTCTTCCGTGTCAGCCTGCAACAACTCGCGCGCGACCTGAAGTACCAACTCGAGCGCCACCACAACCGCAAGCGAGATCTCAAGATCACGTCCTGCCTTCGCCCCGACGTCCTGACCTCCAAGGTCATGCACGCCCTTGCGACCGGCAACTGGGTTGGTGGACGCAGCGGTGTCAGCCAGCTGCTCGATCGCACGACCTTCTTGGCCGCGCTCTCCCACATGCGCCGTGTCACCAGTCCGCTGGTGCGCAGCCAACCCCACTTCGAAGCCCGTGACCTTCACCCGACCCAATGGGGACGATTGTGCCCCAACGAGACCCCTGAGGGTCAGAACTGTGGCCTGGTGAAGAACGCCGCTCAGATGATCGACATCTCCGAAGCCGTCAATGAAGACGATGTCAAGGCCCTGCTCGCCGAGGCCGATGTCGACCCCCGCCCAGCCGGCTGGGCAGAGGGTGCTCGCGTTCACGTGAACGGCGACATCTTCGGTCTGCACATGAATCCGCACAAGTTGGTGGAGCACTTCAAGCGCCGTCGCCGAAGCGGACGCATCCGCTCCGAGGTCAGCATCCGACACGATGCACTCAACCGTGACATCTTCATCAACACCGACAAGGGTCGCATCCTGCGCCCGCTGCTCGTCCTCGACGGTGGCAGTCTGGTCCTCTCGAAGGAAATCATCGACAACCTCCGCGAGCGCACGATTACGTTCAAGGATCTGGTCAACGAAGGCGTCGTCGAATGGGTCGACGCTGAAGAGGAGGAGGACCTGTTGGTCGCCCCTCGTCCGTTCGACCTGCCGATGGTGAGCCCACGACATGAGCGCCCGATCAATCCGGCGAAGGTCGAGTGGATCAACCTCGGTGAGGAAGGCATTTCACACGCCAAACTCAAGGTCGAGGTCGCCCTACCCAACGGCAAGAAGGTCAGCGAGACATTCAAGGTCGCGTTGAACTACTTCCAAGAAGACCTCGACAAGAAGCGCCGCAAGGAGAAGAAGACCGGCGACGTTCTCATCTATACCCACGTCGAGATCGACCCGCAACTGATTCTCGGTGTCTGTGCATCTCTGGTTCCCTACCCCGAGCACAACTCGACGCCCCGGGTCACCGGTGGTACGGCGATGGTCAAGCAGTCCCTCGGTCTGCCCAGCGCCAACAACCGTATGCGTCCCGATACCCGGCAGCACGTTTTGCACCACACACAGAACTCGATGGTCGGGACGCGCGCCATGGGCGCGACCAAGTTCCTCAAGCGCCCCGCAGGGCAGAACTTCGTGGTCGCGATTCTCAGCCACCACGGCTACAACATGCAGGACGCCGTCATCATGAACAAGGCGAGCGTCGATCGTGCCCTCGGCCGTTCGACCTTCGTCCGCACCTACAATGCAGAACGCAAGCGCTTCCCCGGCGGTCAGGTCGATGAGATCGAGATCCCCGGCACCGGCCTCGACGAGGTCAAAGGCCTGAAGGCACCCGAATCGTACTCCCACCTGGAGGACGATGGTCTGCCGACACCCGAGACCGAACTCAGCAGCAAGCCCCAAGACCGCGACCGCGTGCCTCAGGTATTGGTCGGCAAGACCAGCCCACCGCGCTTCCTCGAAGAGACCCACGGTGCCTTCCTGCAAGCCCAGGAACGCCGCGAGTCGAGCATGAACGTGCGCCACGGAGAGGGCGGCTTTGTCGACAATGTGTTCGTCACAGAGTCCTTGGACTCCGGCCGCCTCGTGCGAACGACGCTGCGCTCAAACCGCATCCCTGAACTCGGCGACAAGTTCGCCAGCCGTCACGGACAGAAGGGTGTCATCGGTCGTCTGGTCGACGGCGAAGACATGCCCTTCACCGTCGACGGTGTCGTGCCCGACCTGCTCATCAACCCGCACGCGATTCCCTCGCGCATGACCGTGGCACACATCCTCGAGATGATCGGTGGCAAGGTCGGTTCGATGGAGGGCCGTCTCATCGACGGTACCGCATTCAGTGGCGAGAAGGAGGACAGCCTCCGCGAAGGTCTGCTCCGCAACGGATTCGCCCACACCGGCCGTGAATCGATGGTCAGCGGAGAGACCGGCGAGCAATTCCCCGCCCAGATTTTCGTCGGCGTCATCTACTACCAGAAGCTGCACCACATGGTCAGCGGCAAGATCCACGCCCGCAGCCGCGGTCGCGTGCAGATTCTGACCCGCCAACCGACCGAGGGACGCGCCCGCCAGGGTGGCCTGCGATTCGGTGAGATGGAGCGCGACTGCCTGATCGCCCACGGTGCCTCGATGGTCATCAAGGACCGATTGATCGACGAGTCCGACGTTTGGGAACTCTACGTCTGTGCGGAGAGTGGCCACGTCGCCTTCTGGGATTGGCGCAAGCGCTGCTACGTCAGTCCGATCCACGGGGACAAGGCCGAGGTCTTCCCCATCTCGACATCGTATGCATTCAAGCTACTCCTGGATGAGATGAAATCACTTGGAGTGGCCATGAGACTCGAACTGGAGGACCGCAGATGAACAACAGAGACGTCGCAACCATCCCGAAGCGCATCGCTTCAATCAAGTTCAGCCTGATGGACCCCAATGAAATCCGCAAGATGTCCGCCGTCGAGGTCAAGACTGCGGACACCTACAAGGACGACGGTCACGCCTTCCGCCAGGGTCTGATGGACTCCCGCATGGGTGTCATCGAACCCGGTGTGCGCTGTGAGACCTGTGGAAACAAGCACGACAAGTGCCCCTCCCACTTCGGTCACATCCAGCTCGAACTGCCGGTCGTCCACATCGGATTCACCAACCTGCTGAAGACCTCGCTCAAATCCACTTGCAACACCTGCAGTCGCATCCTGCTCCTCGAGCAGGAGGGCAGTCACCCGACCGACCCCGCACTGTCCGAGCAGGACTACTACCGCAACCGTGTCAACGATGTCATCCAGAAGCACGGTGTCGGTTCGACCGAATTCAGCAAGATGATCAAGGAGATCGAGAAGATTTGCATCCACAAGCAGCGTGGTGTCTGTATGCACTGCGGTGCAGAACAGGGCAAGATCGTCCTCGACAAGCCGACCACATTCAAGGAGAAGAAGGCCGACAAGGGAGAGCACAAACTCAACGCCCGCGACATCCGCGAGTGGCTCGAGCGCATCCCCGACGAAGACCTGCTCTTCATCGGCATGGACGGTCAGTCCAGCCGCCCCGAATGGGTCATCATGCGCGTGCTTCCCGTGCCGCCGATCACCGTCCGCCCTTCGATCACCCTGGACAGCGGTGACCGGAGTGAGGATGACCTGACTCACAAACTCGTCGACGTGCTGCGCATCAACCAGCGGCTGCGCGAGAACCGTGACGCGGGTGCACCCCAACTCATCGTTGAGGACCTGTGGGAACTCCTGCAGTACCACATCACGACCTACTTCGACAACCAGACCGCGGGCATCCCGCCCGCGCGACACCGCTCCGGCCGCCCGCTCAAGACGCTGACACAGCGCCTCAAGGGCAAGGAGGGCCGCTTCCGCAGCAACCTCTCCGGAAAGCGTGTCAACTTCTGTGCGCGAACCGTCATCAGTCCCGACCCGAATCTCGACATCAACGCCGTCGGCGTGCCCGTCCAGTCGGCGAAGGAATTGACGGTCCCCATCCGGGTCACCGGACGAAACCGAGAACAGCTTCGCCAGATGGTTCTGCGCGGCCCCGACGTCCACCCCGGTGTGAACTACATCGTGCGCGGCGACAACCTGCGAGTGCGCATCACTGACCGAACCAAGTTCATGTGGTCCGGCTTCCGCTGCCACAACCCCGAGTGTCACTCCGGCGATGTCGAGCGCGATGAGCCCTATCCCGGCCTGCGCCCCGACCTCAACGAGGTGCTCTCAGCCCCGAACTTCTTGCCCGGCATGGAGATCGTCAGCGAGGTCAAGCGCCTGGCCGACGGTTCGACACTCGACAGTTGGGTCACCGACCTCAAGTCGACGATTGCCAACCTTCGTGGCGAGGACAACAAGGGTAGTCAACTCGAATATGGAGACCCGCGCGCGGTCATTCACCAGCGTTGGATCCACGAGCGTGAAAACCCCGGCACCGCCTTCCCCGAAGAACTCCAAGTTCGCTGCCCTCACTGTGGCAGTCCGGAGATCGATGAGGGCATCCGCACGAATGTCGAGGACCGACTCGCGACCGTCGACCTCGAGAACAACCCGAAGCCCGGCATGATTGTCGAGCGTCACCTGATCAATGGTGATGTCGCGATCTTCAACCGACAGCCTTCGCTTCACCGCATGTCGATGATGGTCCACGAGGTCCGAGTGATGGAAGGCAAGACCTTCCGATTCAATCTGGCCGTCTGCACCCCGTACAACGCGGACTTCGACGGTGACGAGATGAACCTCCACGTGATTCAGAGTGAGGAGGCACGCGCCGAGGCCAAGATTCTCATGCGCGTGCAGGAGCACATCATCACACCCCGCTACGGCGGCTCGGTGATCGGTGGCATCCACGACCACATCTCTGGCGCCTACCTGCTGAGCCACAACAATCGCTTCGTCCCCAAGACGATCGCAATCGATGTCCTCGGACAGATCGGATGGTCGGGGGAACTCCCCGATGAGAAGGTCGTCGACGGCGTCGCTGGCTACGCAGGTCTCGACCTGTTCAGCCTGATCGTCCCCGGCGGCTTCAAGCTGAGTTATACCAGCCGCAGCCAGGACGCTGTCGTCATCGAAGATGGCCAAGTTCTGTCGGGCACACTCGACAAGCGCGCCATCGGTGCGGAGGATGGACGCCTGCTCGATGCGGTTGTCCAAACCCACGGCAACGACATCGGTGCGAAGTTCATCAATCAGATGACCAAGCTGACCATCGGCATCTGCACAGCGATGGGATTCACCACCGGCATCGACGATGAGGATCTTCCCGAAGATGCTCGAAATCTGATCACCCTGCGCAACCAGGAAGCCAGTCAGAACGTGGATGACGAACTCGAGAAGTTCGGCACCGACGGTCGCAAGTACGAGTCCCGACCCGGCCGCACGCCGCTCGAGACACTCGAAGAAAACATCCTGCAGATTCTCGACCAGTGCAAGGCCGAGACCGGCAACATTGCGAAGGAACACCTCGCCGACGACAACCCTGCGGTCATGATGGCCGTGTCCGGTGCCCGCGGTTCGATGGACAACCTCGCCATGATGGCCGGTTCAATCGGTCAGCCAAAGGTGCGTGGAAAGCGCCTCGAACGTGGCTACAGTGAGCGAGTTCTCTCCCACTTCCGCCGTGGTGCGAAAGGTGCGAAAGAGAAGGGCTTCGTCGCCTCTTCTTTCAAGCGCGGCCTCGAACCAACCGAGTTCTTCATGCTGTCCGTGTCCGGCCGCGAATCGCTGGTCGACACCGCGGTTCGAACGAGCAAGTCCGGTTACATGCAGCGACGTCTGATCAATGCGATGGACGACCTGAAGGTGTGGAAGGATGGCCAGCACTCCGTGCGCAACACGGCCAATCGCATCATCCAGTTCAAGTACGGCGAGGATGGGATTGACCCCTGCCGCTCGCTGAAGGGAGCACCTGTCAACGTGGATGCGATTCTCGATGACGTTCTTGGAGGTGGCAAGTGATGGTTGTGAAGTCTGCGACAAAGAAGAAGCTCATGGACATGGGCGTGCCCGAAGAGTACGCCCACCAACTCGCCGATGACCGCAAGTGGGACGATGTGAAGATCCTCACCCCCGGTGAGATCGCCCAAATCTGCGGTCTGGCATCCGATGAGTCGACCGCATTGCACCAGCGCTTGGCCGCCTTTGGCAAGACGGGCAAAGATGCGTCGAGTTCCGCGACGACCACCGTCGTGCGCCGCCGCGTCGCCCGCCGACGAACCGCCAAGCAGCAACTCGCGCTGCAGGATTACGATGTCGACGGCAAGTTCGAGCAGCTCAACCGTGACCTCGAAGCCGAAGACCCGATCTACGTCGCCCTCGAGAAGGCGGCCGTTGCCTCTGATACCAACATCACCCCGAGTCTGCTGCAGGACCTCTCCGAGTCGATCCGCAACCGTGGAAAGGCCAAGTTGACGGCGCCCCAAGCGAAGAAAATCATGGCCAACACGGCCGACCAGTTGGCGCGCGCCCGCGTCGACCCATTCGAAGCGGTTGGCATCGTCACCGCACAGTCGATCGGTGAACCGGGCACGCAGATGACCATGCGCACCTTCCACTACGCCGGTGTGGCGACGGTCAACGTGACTCAAGGTCTGCCCCGCATCATCGAAATCGTCGACGCGCGCAAGGTCCCCAATACCCCGACGATGAACATCTACGTCGAGGAGAACGACCTCAAGGGCAAGCCGCTCGCCTCCAATGAGGCTGAGGTGCAGAAGCTCGCTGCGTCACTCGAAACGACCACCACACAGGACATTTCAGACATCGATGTCGAGGTCGCACAGCGATACATCACACTGCTGCTCAAGCCCTCGCACCTGAAACTGAAAAACATGACCGGTGCCGAGGTGCGCGACAAACTATCCCGCGCCCTCAAGCTCTTCATCGTCGTCGATGAGGGCTCGGATGCCAAGCCCAAGCGCCTGCGCATCGTGCCCGGTGTCATCAAGGAAGATGATCTCGCGGACATTGCGACCAATCCCCCGACCTATACCGAACTCCTCCAACTCGAGGAGAAGATCAAGGCCCTGCGCCTCAAGGGAGTGCCCAACATCGAGCGCGCCAATGTGCAGAAGGATCGCGATGGCGAGTTCTACATCTCGACGATCGGTTCGAACCTCGCGAAGGTCTCTGATTTCGCCGGTGTTGACCGCAGTCGCACCTACACGAACAACATCATGGAAATCCATGCCTACCTTGGCATCGAAGCGGCACGCCAGGCGGTCATCAACGAGTTGATCCTCACCCTGGAAGGCGCTCGACTCGACGTCGATGTGCGACATCTTCTGATGGTCGCCGATGTCATGACCAGCGAAGGAGAAGTCCGCGCCATCGGTCGGCACGGTGTCTCTGGAACCAAGCACAGTATCCTCGCCCGAGCTGGGTTCGAGGTGACGGTGAATCACCTGCTCAAGGCCGGCGTGATCGGCGAGCGAGACCACCTTGCGGGCGTTGCAGAAAACATCATTGTCGGGCAACCGATTGCATTGGGAACGGGCAGCGTCGAGCTGTTCTACATCCCGAACGATTGAACATCAGCATCAACCATGAGAAGCAATAGTGGAGAATGGAGGAGACAGAATGGACCTGAGTCGACAATTGAAGACCGCCAACCAAACAGGGGAACTGACCTATGGTCAGAACCAAGCATCGGATGCGTGCGCGAACGGGGTGGCCAAATTGGTCATCTTCGCTGCGAATTGCCCGCAGTCCTTCATCGATGGGCTCCGTGCCCGACACCCCGATGTGCCGATGCACCGCACCGAACTCGTCAACCGCGAGCTCGGCGCAGCCAGTGGCAAGCCCTTCCCGGTCAGCACCGTCTGTGTGCTGAGCGAAGGTGGCAGCGAGATTCTGAGTTTGCGCCCGAACCTGGATTGAGCCCGCTCTAACCGGTGCCTATGGCACCGCCTGACGCGGAGTGTTCAAGGGTCGAGCGGCAGCCGTCTCGGCTGCATGGAGGCGCTGATTCGTGATCTGCTCACGCAGTTGGGCGCCACATTGGCCGATGCCCCACCACATGCGCCCTGCCCTGGCATGACCCTGCTCGGCACCGTCCAGACACCACCATCGACTCGCAGTGGCCCTCAAATCGCCACAGGGACCCACGTCTGGCATGCTTACGACGGCTGGTCTCCTCTCGATGAACTCGAAATCGAGCGCTGGTTGGTCGATGCACCGACCGGTGCACACTGGTTGCTCAGTGAGAGGCGGTTGCGCATCGAAAAGAAGGCGGTCCGCTCCGGTGTCACCTACGACATCTGGGGCCCCGATCGATTCGCTGAATGGCTCGGCCAAGCCGTCCTCAACGGTGACCTCAACGCGACGGTCCCGACCCACATCGTCGACGCTGTCGTCGAGGAAGAGACCGAACGCGCGCCCGTTCAGGTATTCGATGGACCCGTGGCACTGCGGCCGAGCATCGAACTTCACCAGGTTCTCGACCGGCATGGACTTCGCGCAGCTGAGGCCCGCCCGGTCCTCCTGTGTGGTAGAATATGGTCGGTCCAAGGCATTCTCCGCGGGCCCGAAGATGCTGCAGAGCGTCAGCAATGGCAATTGCTGGAAGACCCATTCACGAGCGAAATCGATCACTTGGGTTCGGCAGAATCCCTCGATTTCATTCCGAGCCTTGCCCGGATTGAACCGCCGGTTTGGCTGGAGGAAGCCGAGATCGCGCCCCAACTCGCCACGATGTGTGAGGAGCGCCGGCACTATACTGTCACCGAATCGAGTGGTGCAAGCCAAGTGCAAGGCAGCGTGCTCCACTGGTGGAAATTGGATCCCTCGAGTGCCGAGATGACGCCGAGACTGGCGCTTCTCCCCGCCTGGCAGGTGAGGATTCCTGACAGAGGGGTCGCGTTGGTGCACGGCCTGACAGGCCAATTACTCCCAATGCCCTGATTCTCAGGTCAGGACTTCGTCGAGTCGGTCTTGTTCGACCGCTCTGCGCAATTCCATCGCGATGCGACGTCCGCTGCTGACCGGCTTGCGCCAGGTTGCATTCCCGTAGGGGTGGCCCACACTGACGTGGACATTGGTGCCGCCACCGAGTCGAGGTGCGACATCGTAGATGTGGTACTCCATGTCCTTGTCGATGCAGGTTTGGAGGCAGAAGGGACCGATGATGCCGGGGTCGTAATGCTCCTTGCTCGCCGTGATGAATTTCTCACCGAGTTCGAAGGCGGTCTCCAATAGAGATTCACGAATCGTCGCCGTGTTGTGTCCGACGACGGTCATCTCGGGAATTTGCTGGTGTGCAGGCATGGTCATCTGCTGCGGTGCGGGCAGGCGAACGTGTCCATCGAGGGATGACTCGAATCGCCAATCGACACCGAGCAATTCCAACTTGGGCATGTCCTCTTCGAGGGGGCTGTAAAAGAAATTCAGGTTGAAGACCGGGCCGATGACGTAGCGCTCGATGCGGGCGCCGTCCAAACTGGCCTGGTCGATCACACCCTCCTTGAGCAGAATGGCGGCCTTTTCCTGATATTCAGCATGCGAGGCGCAGGTGAAGAATCCGCGCTCCAACTTCTTCTGGGCGTGGTGGAGTTTGACGATGACCAAACAATCGATGTCTTCGGGGTTGGCGATGGCTTCGGGATAGGGCAGACCTGCCTGTTCGAGAATCCAGTAGTAATCCTGCTCCTCGGTGCGCTCCTCCATGCGGAGCATGTTGCGGCTGCCGAACATCGGGACGCGGAAATCATTCTCGATCGATGCCATCGGTGAATAGGATGTAAAGGATCGGTTCGGGATATAGACGACGTTACGGTCACGCATCTGCTGTTGAAAGTCGGGTGCCATCACATCGTTGAAGGAATCGAGAACAATCGCCTTGTCAACCATGCCGCGGGTCACACGCCCCGCGCTGTTGCGTTGGGTGCGAAAGTAATCAGCGTAGGTTTTTTCACGACCTTTCTGGCAGTAGGCGACCGTTGGAAAGCCCTCTTCGATGGCGCCGTCACAGATGTCGAGCGCACTGTGACTCGCCGTCATGCCAATCCTCAGCTTGAGGCGATCGTACTCTTCCAGGATGCCCTGGATGTCCGATGCACCGATCATGGAATCAACCGCCGCGCTGAAGGGCCATCAATTCCTCGGTGGACAAGGTCTCGCCAGCCATGAGCTTGGACATCAGGTCCTGGACCCCGACTCGGGCGGGTGGGCCGCCCGGCGTGCCGGTCTCGATGCCGGACGCCTTGTTGCGCTGTGCCCGGAGGATATCCTGAATTGAGTGAAGGCAACGCAGGCTGACGATGTAGGATTGGTGGGCGGCGTCGGCCTCTCGCTTGGCGCGGCGGACCAGTGCCTGACTGGAGTCGGCCTGTTCGCGCAGCCGATCGACCTCTTCGCTCAACTTGAGCATCAAGTCGTGGGCTTCCTGTGCGGATTCCGCAGCCTCAGTGACCTCCTGATGGGCCACTTCCTGGTCGTCGATGGCGATGCGCAGCACGCCACGAGCATCCTTGAGTTCGACATTGGAGTCTTCTGCAGCTTTCATGTCACGAATCTGCTTCTTGATGTTCTTCATCTTCTCCATGACCTTCTTCTCGTTCTTGCCGGTATGCATCCCTCGCTCATACTCGCTGTCAAGTCTCTCGAACAAACGCTGTAGCGTCGCCGGTGTCTCTTTGCGCTCGCGACGGCCGCGGCGTTCGCCGGGCATCGGACGCGGTTCCTCGGTCTCACCGGACAGTTCTCGGAGGGTTTCCTTGGCGGATCGAACCTCGTCGTTCTTCGTGGCGCGGACGCCCTTGGCTTCCTTGACGGCGAGATTCGCCTCGTCACGGATCGCCTTCTGGCGTTGAACTTCAGAAATCAGTTCCCTGACCTGGCTGTTGAAGGAGTTCCGGGTGCCCAGATGTTCGCGGGTTTTGCCGTTCCATTCATCGCGAACATTTCGGCTGTCGGTCGCCTTTCGGTCGACGTTCTTGCGCATGTCTTCGAGCACAGGTTTGAGATCGTTCATCGCAATCACCGATTCGGCCTGACAAGGTCGGGCCTGCAGTCAGCCCGGCCCACATGGGGGCGCCATATAACCGCTGCTCTATGTGACAGCGCCCCCATAGGGGGCGTAAGCCATTATCCTCCACCATTCCAAGAGAACGATTAAACCCCGTCCACGAAGCGTTGGAACCGATTCACATGTTCATAGATGGAATGCCCGGAATGGACCGCGTGCTCGCCAGCGACGCCAATGCACCTTACCTCACCCTGCTCACCGGGCCACCGGGTTCGATGAAATCCTCCTTCGCCCTGTCGATGGTGGCCAATCATCTCAGACACTCTGGCGGGTTCGGACTCTACTGCACGGTCGAGGAGACCGTCGACAGTTTGCTGCGCGCCTCGCAATCACTCGGCCTTGAACTCCCGCACAATTTGCAAATCACAGATTTCACCGAATTGCGCAAAGAGAACGAGGCGATGGATTACCTGAAGTTCACGCGCAAGATGATCGAGCATTTCAAGCGGGAGCGGGGCGATGCGTTCTCGGTCTTCGTGCTCGATTCTCTCGGGGCCATTTACAGTTTGACCAAGGTCGACGAAGAGATGCGAAAACGCATGTTTGGTTTCTTCGATTTCCTGCGCAGCCAGAATCTGCACACATTCATCATCACAGAGCGTCAGGCCGGAGAGCATGCCGAATTGGAAGGCAATGAGGGATTCCTCGCAGACGCCATCCTCAATCTGGGCCTCGACCGCAGAAATGGACAGATCGTCCGCACCATGCAGGTGGAGAAGATGCGTCACGTTCGCCATTCGATGGAGAAGCAGGCGATGGAGGTCACCGATGGTGGCATCTCACTGCTCGGTCCGCTGTTTGACTAGACCAGATCGACGAGCCGGCCAGCGGCATCGGCGAGGGCTGCCCGAGATGCGCCCAGATTCCCATCCGTTGAGATACGCATCAGAATGGAGTGAACCG
>CAVOCV010000035.1:0-15572 GCA_963694325.1 Candidatus Thalassarchaeaceae archaeon
CAAACGCTGGCCTTCGCGGCTGCCCATGCCATCGACCTGGTAGCCGTCGGAGGCGATCGGATCGAAAAAGAACTGGAAGTAATAACGGCAGCCGAGGACGTATTCTTGGATGGTGAATTCCTCTTCGAGGTCGACGTTGCGACGGAAATCTCTGAAATCGCGGGCGATGAAATAGCCACGACCACCCTTGGCGCCGGCATACTTGACGATGACCGGGCTGTCGATCTCGTGCGGGTCCTCGATGATTTTGGGCATGGTCAGGCCACCCGCCTCGAGCCATTGGCGCTGGAGTTCGCGGCTACCCTCCCAGCGCAGGATGTGACGGTTGCCGAAGGTCGGCACCTCGAGATTGATGAAATTGTCCGGCCCAAGGTACTCGACCAGAGACCCGTGCGGGATGACGATGACGTTGCGTTTTCGCAACCACTCGGCTTGGTCGAGAAGATCGCGATAATCGTCGAGAACCAACCAGTCATCGGGCTCGGCCCCGGGGAAGGCTTTGTACATCTTTCGACGGCCTTCACCGACACATATTCCGAGCGTTCGGAAGCCTTCCTGACGGGCGCCGTGAAGGATCTGAAGAGACGAGTGAGAGGCGACGACACCAATGGTGATCTCGTCTGTATCATAGGCGGCGAGCCACGCTGACAGCCGCGGATGTGTGTTCGCCATTAGGAACGGCTGCGGCGAGGGGTAATTATCGGTTGCGGCAGCACTCGCTGTCCTCACGACATGTCGGTTTGTTCATATAGGATGAAATACAGATTCAGAGGGTCGTGTTTCCCATGGTTTGAGCGTTCATGATCCGGTCGAAAGAGACCCGGGAGCGAGAGCGCTAGATGAGTCAAAACAAGGATGAGAAGAAGCAGATTGAGGAGATGGTGGACGCAGCGAAGAGAGCATTCGAACTGTATGCGGCCTACCTGGAACAGATGAGAGAGGCACAGGACGCCGAGGATGCATTCGAACACGATGAAGAATTGATGCGGTCCACGGAGGATGCCGTCTATTTCGAATACGGTTGGGCGTGTGAAAACACCTGAACGGTGGATGGCGCAAAGCCTTCAAGCGCCAATGAGATGCGCCACCCATGAGCGGTGATGCGACCCCCACATACGGTGGATACCTCGGCCTGCACGAATTGCTGTCATTGCAACGGGATTCAGAGGCTGTCAGCCACGATGAAATGCACTTCATCATCACCCATCAGACGTTTGAATTGTGGTTCAAGCAAGTGATTCGGGAGCTGAGGGAGGCGCGAGACATTCTCGCCGCCGACCACGTGCCCGAGGCTCAGGTGCCGACCGCCGTCTACCACCTGGGCCGAGTGGCGGAGATCTTCCGGCTGCTCGCCGCGCAGTGGAAGGTGATGGAGACGCTGAGCCCACAGGGCTTCTTGGCATTCCGTGATGGATTGGGCACGGCCTCTGGCTTTGAGTCGTTCCAGATGAGAGAGTTGGAGATTCTCCTCGGCCTCGATTTCAGCGACCGCCCCAAGGGGATGGACCCGCTGGCTCACTTCCGCAAACTCTCATCGCGCAGTGAAGCAGATGCGGCTGCACTGGCCCGTTTGGAGGCAACGCTCGAGGAGACGACCCTGGTCTCGGCGCTGACGACCTGGTTGGAGCGCACGCCGATCATGGGCTCGTTCTTTGGCTCCGAGACAGATGCGGAAACCGTTGCCGCCTATGTCGAAGCACACCTCGCCGCATTCACCGGCATCGGTGATGCGGCCACAGCGAAGATGGAAGCCCAAGGCGTTGAGAATGTCGAGGCCATCAAACACCGCTATGCAGCGAGCAATGCAGGTGCGATTGAATTCCTCAAACCCGATGGTGTGGTGAATCGCGCCCGTGCCGGATTGTTGTTCATCGAATCCTACCGAGAATTGCCACTCCTCGCGTGGCCCCGCGTGCTCGTCGATGCTGTGGTCGAATTGGAGGAGAGCATGGTTCTGTTCCGCACGCACCACGCGCGCATGGTCGAGCGCATGATCGGGCGCCGTGTCGGCACCGGCGGCTCCTCGGGCGTGGATTATCTGGATGCGACGACCAAGTACCGCGTCTTCGGTGATTTGTGGGGCGTTCGCACGATTCTGGTCAAGGCAGAATTGCGTCCGCCACTGCTGAACGGCGATATGTACGGCTTCGCCGGCGATTGACAAAGCAACCCTCCCACAACCCTTGATGAGTAGGTAGTCCACTCAGATTCCATGACGAGAGGATCTGGACGTTTCTGCTGCTCGCCTATGAGGCGTGGATTGATAATCCGGGCCCCGGTCGCTCGCTACGATGACAGAGGCAGTGATCTGCGCGGTCGCGCGCACCCCTGTGGGATGCTACCGCGGTGCATTGGCAGACCGCAGCGCGGTCGATCTCGGCGTTCACGTCGTCGAAGGCCTGCTCGCACGCCTTGACATCGACCCGGCCAGCGGCACCGTCGAAGATTTGCTCTTCGGACAGGTGCTTCAAGCGGGTGCCGGACAGGCACCTGCGCGCCAGGTCGCGCTCGGCGCGGGCCTGCCAGCAGGCACGCCCGCGACGACCATCAACATGGTCTGCGGATCTTCGCTCAAGGCGGTCATGATGGCGGCCAACAGCATCCGTGCCGGCGAATACGAAGTCATCGTCGCCGGCGGCATGGAATCGATGAGCAATGCACCCTACTTCGCCCACAAGACCTCGCGCACCGAGTTCTCCACCCTGCAACCAACGATGATCCATGATGGCCTATGGGATGTCTACAATGACGAGCACATGGGCAATACCGGCGAGACGGTCTCCACCGAATTTGATGTGAGCCGCGAGGCCGCAGACGCCTTCGCGGTTCGATCACATCGGTTGGCGGCGAAGGCCTGGGAGGATGGCATCTTCGACTTCGAAGTCGTCCCAACGCCCGGTCTCGACAGAGATGAGGGCATCCTCGCCTCATTGAATCTCGCCGAGATGAAACCTGCATTCTCAGAGGATGGACGGGTGACTGCGGGTAATTCTTCCCAACTCTCAGACGGCGCAGCCGCCGTTCTCGTCGCCTCCCGCGCGGTGGCGGAGGCAAATGGATGGCCCATCCTAGCGACCATTCAGGATTACATCACGACCGGGGTGGAACCGGCCCGGGTCATGGCCGCGCCGATCCCCGCCATCGAGCAACTTCTCTCGCGCAATGGGCTGACCGTGGAGGACCTGACCCACGTCGAGCATAACGAGGCCTTCGCCGCCGCATCCTGTGCAGTCGCCAAAGCCTGCAACATTCCCGATGAGAAATTCAACCCGCACGGCGGCGCGGTCGCCATCGGACATCCGCTCGGTGCGACCGGTGCCCGCTGTCTGATGACGCTGCTCAATGCCCTGCGACGGGCCGGTGGCGGCAAAGGAATCGCCACCCTATGCCTCGGTGGTGGCAATGCCGTGGGCATGCTCATCGAGGTTTGATGCCAGCGCAAGCCCTTTGAGGCACCGCGTCCCACATCCACATGGAAGTGGTCACCCTGACAGAGATTGGTTGGACGCCCGACGACATTGCAGTACAACGTTCCGAGATTGAATCGAAGGTCGCGGACATCATCGAGGACGACTCTTTGGAGGTCATCGACGAGATGTCGGGCACAGAGGGCGTCAACCCTGATCTCGCCGCTCAATCTCGTCTCATGCGCGGGGATTTGCGGCTCGACACGACCGATGTCGAGCAACAGGCGGCCCTGGTCCGCAATGAGGTGATGACTTGGGTCATCGTCGGCCTCGGCCTGCTCTTGGCAGCGGGTGGACTGCTGCTGACCGGCATTCCCTTCCTCTTCATCTGAAGAATTCGTCCGTCATCTTCGGCAGACCTCGAGGTCGGGGTCGCGGGGGAGGTGGTGGTGCCTTCTTTCGGCCCGTCACCAATACGATCAGAATCAGGAGGACCACGGTGGCTGCAAGGGCGATGATCAGCGGTTCTTGGCCCTTGGCCAATCCACCCGCTTGCTCCTCGTCCCCTTCCTCTTCGAGGGGTTCGGGCTCGGGTTCTGGGGGCGGTGGAGGCGGTGGTGGATTCCACACCTCGTAGGAGTAATTCGCCGTCCGGGCGAACGTCTCGCCACCATCGGTGATCTGGAGGGTCACAGACCACGGACCGACCGTCTGGTTGTGGCGGGCGCAGATGAAGGCGGCCTGGTCGGTGAAATTCACCTCATCCGCGCAATCGATCGCCGGGATGTCGTAGAGCAACGCGTTGTGAATCGGGTCCATCGGCCCCATCGGACCAGCGAGAATCCAGGTGATGTTGGCACCCTGTGTATAGAGCGCCTCGAGATCCCATTCAACACCTTGGATTGTGAAGGAGAAAGCGATATGTTCAGTTTGATTGAGCAGACTGGATTGATTGTAGATTTGAACAAGATTCACGTTGCGATTCACCCCCTCATCGATGATATCATTGCAATTGTCATCGATCCAGTTCCAGAGTTCGGCGTGGTCGGGCGAGCGCGCTGAATTGTTGTCATCGCACTCCTCAAACCAACGGAAACCGTCACCGTCGGCATCGAGGTCGGGCACGAGCGGGTCGGTGAAGGTGACATTGATCTCCTCACCATCGAAGAGGCCATCATCATCCGTATCGTCATCGAAGGGGTCGGTGAGGAAGAGATTGAACTCCAATAAATCGAGCAATCCGTCGCCGTCCGAGTCCTGATTTCGGAAGTCTTCGTCGACATCCTCATCGCAATCATTGTCGATGCCATCGAGCAGTTCGACGGCATCGGGATGGATCCACATGTCGGTCTCATTGCAGTCCTCAAACCAATACCAACCGTCCTCGTCCGCATCGGCATCGGGCACCAGCGGGTCGGTGCCATGGGTCAGCACCTCATCGCCATCCGACAGCCCATCCCCATCCGTGTCGGGATTGGACAGGTTGGTCAGGTGGGTATAGTATTCAGAATAATCATCCAATCCATCATTGTCTGAATCGATGATCGAGAATCCCTCGTCGACATCCTCGTCGCAATCGTCATCGATGCCATTCAGCAACTCGGTCATGGCGGGATGAATATCGGGATTGGTATCGTTACAATCCTCGAAATGGTACCACGTATCGCTGTCCGCATCCGGGTCGTAGACCAACGGGTCCGTGCCGTAGAAGAGAATCTCCTGCGCATCGGTCAGGCCATCGCCATCGGTGTCGTTCGACAGAGGATTGGTGCCGTAGATATTGACTTCCGCCCCATCGAGCAGGGTGTCGTCATCGCTATCGGCATCGAGCGGGTCGGTGCTGGTGTTCCAAATCTCTTGGAAATCGGTCAGGTCATCATCATCGGTATCGATGTCGTGGGGGTCGGTGCCGTAGACATCGGTCTCGTTCTCATCGGTCAGGCCGTCGCCATCGCTGTCCAATACGATCGGGACGCCATGGATGATCAATTCCCAGTCATTCCACGTGCCGGATGTGCCGGTGTCCACATCCTCGACGGTCAGCGTCCAATTGCCGGTGGAGTATTCATCCCAGTTGTGGACGGTTGAGAACATCCAGTTCGAGTAATCGTTGCCCGAGTCGGACTGCTGCTTGCACAATACACTCTGTGTGCCCGAAGGGCTGGTGAGAATGACTTCGAGATCGCCGCGGTAATCGTGTTCGATATCGACGATGACCTCGACGTGTTCGATGCGCAGGCCATCGTTGACCGAGACTGTGTCCGTGAGTGCACCGCCGGCATCGGGGATCGCCGTATTGACGCCGAGCGTGCCCGATGTGATGTTGATGGCGGGGTCGACATTGGTCCAGTTCTCAGCGACTTGGGTGGCCCGGCCCGCATCGACCGTGCCGAATCCATACTGATGCGAGACATCGTGTCCCGCGCCGTTGACATTCCACGAGCCATGATTTGCATGGTTCTGTCTGGCGCTGTTGACCAGCACGTGCTGTACGTCGCGCCAGGTCAGATTGGCATTGGCTTCGAGAATCAGTGCGATGACACCGCTCGCCAGTGGTGTGGCGCTGCTCGTGCCGCCGAAGTCATCGGTGTAATCGTTCGATGTATATCCGTCGCTGCCCTCGATATCGGTGGTCGTGATGCCTTCCCCAGAGCCATCCGAATGAGCGGCGATGAGGATGTTTGCACCGGGCTCGGAATAGGAGGAAGCCGTGCCCTGATGGGTCACTGCAGAGACGGCGATGGTCTGTCGTGCATTGGCGTAGCCATCCTTGTTGCTGTCATCGCTGGAGTAGCCGTTGCCCGCCGCCCAGGTGATGATGTTGCCCAGCCCACCACGGCCATTTGCGACGTCATCCTCGAAGGCGGCGACGACCAAAGGTCCCGGGCCATCGAGAACCGAGCCGGAATCGCTCGGGCCCCAAGAATTGGAGTAGATGTCGATGATCTGGTTCTCATGGTTGAGGGCATTCGATTCACGGGTGTCGGATAGGCCACAGGAGATGAGTTGGAGCCCGGCGAGATTCGCGTCCGGTGCGCTACCAGAAACCCCGACGTTGTTGTCGCCGGTCGCAGCGGCCACGCCCGCGGCTGCCGTGCCGTGGGCATCCCAGCGAGAGGGCGTGGGATTGCCGTCGTTGCCACAGAAATCCCAATCATTCGTGTTGTCATAATTCGTCGACAGGTCCGGATGGTCGCGGTCCAGTCCATCATCGACGATGCCGATGGTTACGCCGGTTCCCAGATAGGATTCCCAAGCGCCGGTCAGATTCGCATCCTCGCCAGCCAAGCCATTGGTCTGTCCCGTGTTCTGCAGGTGCCATTGGTCACCGAACTTCGGATCGTTCGGCACCCAGCGAGGCAACTGTTGCTTCTCGGTCTGCGGGCAGGCCGCCTCGATCTCATTCGTCGAGAGCATGTGCTTGATTTGGGTCGGATTCGATTGGATCAGCACCGCGTTTTCCAAGAGGGTTGGGGTCCCATCGAGGTGCTCGGAGACGACCAACCAGGCGCCATCGTGGTCGAGGATCTCGCAGCGCTCAAAGGCGATTTGGACATTCCGAGAATAGTCCAAAAGGTGGTCACTTTGCTCGAAGATCTCTTCGCCCGCAGCCAGCGGTGAGAGGACGGAAAGGAGGAGGATGAGGACCACTCCGACCTGCTTCATGGCCCGTAGGGCCATCGAGACGTCTTTGAGAGTTCGCCTCGCCTGAATCAGGAGAGGAAGGCCTGAACGGCGGCCTCGACCTCGGTATCGGGCATCAGTCGGCGCTGGCTTTTGGCGATCTCGAACAGGTGGGCGATCAATTCGTCAGACACCTCATGGCCGTGCTGCTCGAGCCACCAGACGATGTTCGAGCGTCCACTCATGTGGCCGATGCGAATGATTTGCTGGAGTCCATAATCTTGGGCTGGCACGCCCGAGTAGACGCGGTCCGCCAGCCAATGGTCGCCCTTTTTCATCGCCTTGATAACGGCGCTGGCGTGCACGCCGGTGCCGGTCTCAAAGGCATCCTCACCGAAGACTGGATAGTTGCGCGGCAGGGCTACCTCGACGTATTCGTGCGCTTTCGCCATGTACTCTGCGAGGAGGGTGAGATCATTGTCGATCACGCCCATCAGACTGAGGTTGACCAGCGTCTGGTCGAGCGGGGCATTGCCTGCACGCTCACCGACACCGAGCGCTGTGCCGTGAATCACATCCGCACCGGCCTCAGCGGCGGCGAGGTTGTTCGCAACGCCGAGTCCACGGTCCTGATGACCGTGCCAATTGACCTCGATGTCGCGGCGTTTGACACCGGCATCGGGGATCACCTCATCCTGAATGAATCCGAGCAGTTGCTTCACCCCGTTCGGCGTGACGTGACCACAGGTATCGCAGACACAGATGCGGTCCGCGCCCAACTCGATGGCGCGCGTGTAGACCGCCTTGATATCCTCGGGTTTGCTGCGGGTCGTGTCCTCGGTCACAAACATCACGGGGATGTCGTTGTCGACAGCGAATGTGACGGCCTTTTCGGCCGTGCTGAGAATGCGTTCCATCGTCCAATTCTCAGCGTATTGACGAATTGGACTGGTGCCGAGGAAGGCGCTCGCTTGGATCTGCATCTCGTGCTTGGCCTGAAGGTCGACCAGCGGTTCGATGTCCGATACGACGGTGCGAACCGCGCAACCGGGACGGATTTGGTAGTCATTTTCGCGGATGTGAGAGAGCATCGCATCGATGTGGTTGATGTGAAAGGGACCGGCTCCGGGCAGGCCGAGGTCGACCTTCTGCACACCGAGGCGTTCCATGTAGGTCAGCAGCTCAATCTTCTCATCGATGGTTGGGTTGCGCGCGCTCGGACTCTGCAATCCATCGCGCAGCGTCTCGTCGTCAAACCAGATGTCGTGCGGGTGATTGGCCGGGTTCCGCTGGAAGTCGTAATTGACGACATTCCAATCGTAGATGAGGTCGCTTTCATCCATCAGGTTCACCGCACGTGGTCAACGTACACCACCCGAAGGGGTGGTGCCTCGTATGAATCAAACCCCGTTCAGGATTTGGCGGGCTTCTGCCGCTTGGCGAGAATGCGCAGCATCAGCAGGGCGAGGCAAAGAATCGTCAATTCGGGTGAGACCAAGACCAAGACCAAGGCGAAAAACATGTAGGCGAGATAGCCGATTGAGATAAAGAATGAACGGCGTGCTGAGGGGATCCGGCCCTCCGAATCTCGTGGTTCGTGGATGTCGATTGAGATGACGGATTGATTGTACCAAATGCCGAGCACCAGCGCCATCAGCGTGTAAAGATAGGCGGGCAATTCACCGACATCCCTCGGGTCGAGCCAGGGCATGGCAGCGATGCCGATTAGCAAGAGCGCATAGACGCGCATCTCGGTCATGGTGCGTTGCGGCCCCTTGACCCAAGGCATCATCGGGATGCCGACCTTCTTGTATTGATCACTGGCATACAGGGCGAGGGCCCAGAAATGGGGCGGGGTCCACAGGAAAATGAGGATGAACATCAGCCACGGCAGTGCGCTGCCGAGGTCGAACGGGTTGGCGATGGAGACCGCGGTGCCCATCGCCGCAGCCCAGCCGACTAGCGGCGGTGTGGCGCCTGCGATGCCGCCGATGACGATGTTTTGGACCGTGGTCCGCTTCAACCACAAGGTGTAGATGAAGACGTAGAAGAGGATGCTGAAGCCGGCCCAGAATGCGGCGACCGGGTTGGCGAGTTCAACCAACCAAATGATGCCCGCAATCGAGACGGTCAGACCCCAGATCATGCCCGCGGTCGGGCTGATCAGTCCACTTGCGATCGCCCGATGTGAGGTGCGCTTCATACCGGGGTCGATGTCGCGGTCGAGCACGTTGTTGAAGGTGTGCGCACCGCCTGCGGTCAGACAGCCTCCGACGAAGACCACGCCCATGGTTCGAAGGGTATCCAAGAGGTCGAATCCGGTTTGACCCGCGGCGCGCCACTCGATCAAATCGTGAATCAGGATGGCGCACATCGCTGTGACCTGCAGCAGAGCGAGGACGCCCGGCTTCATCAGATTGAACCAGTCAGAGATGCCAGCGGTGGGCGTCTCGGACTCACTCATGACACAGTCGCGGGCTCAAGCGACCTATGAATGACGCCCTTACAGGGCGTCCCTGAAAGCGGTTCAATCCTCGTGGGGATCGACGTCGATGGGGATCAGGTGGCGCTCGTATTCGAGCAACGCGATCTTGAGTGGGTCGAGCACGAAGCGAGAGTCCGCCTCTACAACACCGTAGAGCGCGACCAGCTCCTCGCGGAAGGCGACGCGCAGGTCCTTCTCCTCAACATAGAGCGGAGCTCCCATGCTGATTTGCAGGGCGCGGGCACCGATGATGCGGGCCTTTTCGAAGCGGGTGTGGAGGCGTGCCGGTTTGACCATGGGGAATCACGTACAGCGGAGTGCTGCGACCCGCCGACCTGCCGGGGTGTCATAAGGCCATCGCCAGCCCCGTAGGGGCTTTCCACTCACTCCTCCTCGTCGATCTCGGGCCCGAAGGTCAGCATTGCGGCGAAGGCGATGCACAGGAAGGCGGTGCTGCCGGCCAATAGATGGAGCAGCGATAGCCACTCGATGAAGCCCGCCGATGCGGTCAGGATGTAGGCACCGCCGAGGAGCAGATTCAGCGTGTAGATGCCGACCCCCGCATGGACCCACTTCCGGGTGACTCCATCCATCTCTCTCAACGATGCAAAGAGGCTCACGGCGACGAGAATCGCGGCGATCCGATGGACGAATTGGAGGTTCTCTGTCAAGGAGGCGTACAGACTCCCATTGCACAGCGGCCAGGCGGCGAATGAGCCCACCGAGCAGGCCCCGTTTTGACCCTCGATCGCCGCGACGAAGGCGCCGAGAACGAGGACGACCAAGGTGCCGACCGATAGGTCGATCAATCGCTTCTGATTCTTCTTCGAGGCGCGTGGAATCGACAGACCCTCGGCCTCCATCCAACGCAACCAAGCCCACAACAGGGAGAGCGCCAACGCCAGCGCCAGCACCAAATGTGCGGCGACAGACCAGTGGACGTTATCGTATCGAACCGTGATGTAGCCGAGAATCCCTTGGACGACGACCAGAACCAAAGCGATGATCGAGGCCTTGTGAACCTCGGGCATCTTTTCCTTGCGCCGGAAAGCGACGAACCACTGCAGGATGCAGAGCGGGCCGAGCAGCAGGCCCGTGACGACGCGATGGCCCCATTCCAAGAAAATCTCAAAGGTCGTATAGGTCACATCTGAGCCGCGTGAATCGATCTCGTCGGGGTTGGCCTCATACCAGGTTCTCTGCTCTTCCTCCGAGACGTCAAAGGACCAGGAACCGAAGCACTGCGGCCAATCTGGGCAGGATTCTCCCGCATCGTGAATGCGCACGCTACCGCCAAGCGCCACGGCGAACATCGTCAGGACGAATAGCGCCAACGGCAGATTGTGAAGCCGCATCCAACCGCCCTTCTCTTCCACGCGACGGCGTCGGGTCAAGCCTACTTAAGCACGGTCGGGAACGGCTGTGTCATGCGCCTCGCTTGGCTCGTTCTGGCCATTCTCCTGCTGCCCACGGTGGGAGCGGACGGCTTGGTCGAGATTCCTGAGGAGGAGAGTGCGATCACCTTCGCGGTGGAATTGCCGCTCGATGGGTCTGAAATCCGCCACCCAACCCAGGTTGTCGAATTGTTCACCGCCACGTGGTGTATGCCCTGCCGGCCGGCTGAGATCGCTGTGAGAGGATTGGGTGAGGATGTCGGTGTGGTCGAGTTGCACGCCTCGAATTTCAGTGATGAATTTCACTTTCCTGACGCGCGTATGAGGTTCAAACAGGTGGGCGCGGAGGGTTATCCGACTGTTGTCGTCGATGACCGCTGGCGCCTGATGAGTCGGTCACAAGCCAGCGAAATCGACGATCTGGTTGCTGCACTGCCCGACCTTGACGGTGAACAGAACGGCTCCGCCGCAATCGTTGGCGGCGTCATTCGCATTCATCTGGACGCGGGCACGGCCGCCACCCTCGATGTCTGGGTGGTCGATGGGACCCGGGCGATCGCCGGCATCACCAACCTGTCGTGGAACGGCAGCGCGACCAACCTCTCCATCCCCGTCTCGGATGGTCAAGCCATGCTCGATGCCGACCATGTCCTCATCGTCGGGCGCGATGGCCAGACCACGTTGCGGAATGCCTCGACCACGCCAATCAACGATACGACGCCCAAAGCAAAAGAGACGAACTGGACGATGCCGATCCTCGTCGGACTCCTCATCCTCGCCCTGATGATGCCCGCATTCATGACCACCATCAGGCGACTGCCCGTCCTCTTGGGGCGCCAACGTGACGAAGAGGAATGATCAGTCCGCGTCCTCTTCTTCAGAGGCCTCGACATGTTCGCGGTCGGCCGGGTCGGTCCAGCCGCGCTGCCACTCGGCATCGACGCCTCCACCGGACCATTCTCCGTCGATGGTGATCTCCTCGACCTCGACCTCCTCGCGCCAGATCGGCTCGCCCTTCGAGCCGGAGACGATGAGACGGTCGCTCTTTGCATCCAGCCCCTTGCGAATCAGTTTGACACCCCGGGTGATCGGCAGCAGATGGCCGACCGGTGTGCCCGGTGTGACGATCGGATTGTTCGCCGTGCAGATGAATAAGCCGCGTGCAGGGGAGATAATGTCGGCACTCTCCAGTGGATTCTGCGGGTCGACGATGCGGCCGATGACCTCGCCGGCCTCGACAAAGGAACCCCGGCCGACGAAGAGGTCGACCAATCCACCCTCTTCCGCACGCACCCAGGTCGAACCCGAGGCGAGCAGTCGGAACTTGGGCCGGGCCGCATTGCCCGGGATGACGTGCAGGCTGCGCAGCACGTTGAGCACGCCATGAATCGCGATCTGAACCGCCTCGTGATCGGCGAGGTTTGCCCCGCCGCCCTCGTAGACGAGCGCACCGATGCCGGCGTCGACCGCAGCGCGTCGCAGGCTGCCCTTCGGGCCCTTTGAATCGAGGATGACCTCGATGCCGAAGGCCCGCGCCACACGGTTGCTCGGTGGATGGGCGAGGTTGGCCCGCACCTGCGGCAGATTGTCGCGACCATTGGCCGCGGTGTGGAGGTCGAGTAGGAAATCGGAGCCCTCGATGAGCTCGTTGAGGATGCGATGGGCAACACGGGCTGTGGTCGAACCCGCCTCCGAGCCGGGGAATTCTCGATTCAGATCACGGCCGTCGGGGAAATAGCGGCGTTGACGGGCCAGACCCGGCGGATTGAGAACAGGTGCAATTCGCAACGTGCCGGCCATTGAATCGGGGTCGAGCGGCCGGCCTGGACCGGTGAAGACGGCCTGTGATAGCAGGCTTGCAGCCACTTGTCCAACCATCTCATCGCCATGGACACCACCGGTGATGGTGATGGTCGGCCCCGGCCGGGTTCCATGGATGACGGTGACCGGGGTCGGCCATGCATCGCCCAATTTGACATCGAGAAGCGGCATCTCGATCTGGCGCTGTGTACCCGGTTTGACCCGCTTGCGAAAGAATCGGTGTTGCTTGGCTCCACGCAGTCGGTCCCACTCGGGCCGAGCCGTGTCGTGGGCGTCCAATGCCTTCTCGATCTCACGGCGTCGCTTGGCCGGAATCTGGTTGCTCACCTTCAACGTCTTGGAACGCTTTGGACGCGCCGCGTCCTCGGTGCTGTCGCCTTTCGGAGGCATTGGGACCATCCCCTCATCCACGGTTGCGGATAAGGCCATCTCAGACCTGACACCCCTTGAATGAAACCCCCGGGGTGGCTCCGTAGGAGCCGGTTGCCGCACGTATCCTCAAGACCCGCCGATTCTCCCCTCCCAGCATGCCCGAGCCGAGTGTGCAGGAACGCCATGCACCGAACAGCATCTGCTTCGGCTGCGGACCGGCCAATGTGGACGGATTGCGCATCCGCAGTTTTCCCATCGAAAACGGCCTCGAAATGACCTTTGAGACCACCGCGTCCCACCAGGCCTTCCCCGGCATGATCAATGGCGGCATCATCGGCACACTGCTCGACTGTCACGGCAATTGGACCGCGGCGATGGCGATCATGGCGGACCGCGGCGAATCCGAGCCGCCGTGTACCGTCACCGCCCGCTACACGGTCAAGCTGCGCAGACCGACCCCGTTGGGTGTGCCATTGCACATCACCAGTCAGATCGAATCAATCGATGGCGACCGCGCCAACGTCACCATGGAACTCACCGCGGATGGTGAGGTCTGCGCGCGCGGCGAAGGCCTGTTCGTCGCCGTCAAGGAAGGTCATCCGGCTTGGCATCGATGGCACTGATTCCCGGATCATGGAAGAACGAATCATCCGGCTGCTGCCACCACCAGCGCCCTTCTGGATCGATATAGACCGTCTGGCCGGTGGACTCGTCATAGGTGCCGCCTCCGGGTAGATGGGTATAGTCGGCGACATGCATGGCCGCCTCCATCGTGACCGATGCTATTTCTTCCACACCCTCGTCATCATCACTGTAATCGGATTCCTCTTCATCATCCTCGGAATCCGATACGGACCTCGCACGCCGGCTCACCCATACGATGATGATTGAGAGGGTGATGATTGCTAGGATGACAATCACAGCCATCACCGTACTGATTACACCGCTGCCCTTGGTTTGAAGATCACCCTCAGTGGTTGTACTGTCGGTTCCTTCAGCAGCCTCAGGCACGGTGATCGCGAGGTGCTCATGGACGGTGTTTCCAGCACCATCGGTCACGAGGACATGGAAGTCGAGGACCGTCCAGTCTGGCCAGAGGATAAAGCCGTCATCCGGGAATTCCGACCAACTCTGGTTGTCCGAGGACCATTCGACGACCGAGGGTCCGCTACCAGACCCATCATCGATTGTGAGGTTGACGACCAGCACGGATAGAGGGCTACGTTGGGCGTCAGCCTGCTCGAGTTGGACCGATGGTGCAATGCGATCGATTCTGATCCATGTCGCGTTGGCTTGGCCAACATTTCCAGCCGAATCGATGGCCCGAACCTCGAACGAATGGCGGCCATCGCTGAGCATGCTGAGATTGATTGACGTGTGGTTGACATCGACGGTCGCCCAGAGTCCGCCTGCCCATCGCACTTGGTAGTGGGAAAGCCCAGATTCATCATCCAAGACCTCGTTCCAATGCAGCTCGACATCGTCAGCTTGAGTCCATTCATCCAACGCATCGATTGTCGGCGCTGCCGGTGGGGTCAGATCCGTCTCGATGCTGGCATCCGTGGTCACGATGCGAATCTGGTAGGGGCCACCCGGAACTGAGGGGTCCCACATCACCCGAATGTGGAACAACAAGGAGGTGCCTTCCAGATCTTCATTCAAGGCGGAAATCGTCACCCAGCGAACATCGTCATCGACCAGCCCCTGGCCAAGTGATGCTGAGCCGTTCACAACCGATACCTCGAGGTGAGCCCCCTCAGCACCGAATGCGATCGTCGTCCTGTTGCCAGCATTGAGGACGAAGGCGTACCAATCCACCTCATCCATACCGACCAGACAACCATCCAATGTGAGATTCGGATTCAGTCCGAGATGGTGTGCTGATGAACGGGTCGCCGCCGCATCGGAGGGGAATTCTCCGTCCGTATCCGGAGCATCACACCCGGGCAACGTCTCACCAGCGGGAGGGGGACTGCCAGAATCCACCGCCAGGGTATTGTTGGAGATGCGCAGGTTGTTGTTCTCATCATCCTCAAAGTGTTCATCCGAGGTATCCAATGAGAGCAGGACCCACCACACGCCCTGTGTATCTCCCACGAGATTCACGGTCTGTGATTCCACCAACATCGACCCGCTCGCGAGAGCAGGTACTCTGGATTGAGAAAGACGAATGTCACCCGTACCGAGCGTACGATCCTCGGATAGCCATATTTCAACATCGAAAGCAAGTGCCTCCTGACCCAAGTTCTCCGCACCCCAGTGGATGACCACCGTCTGACCGGGTTCTGCTGAGACCGGCGCCTCGACCCAGGAGGCGAGCAGGTCCTTCGCGGGAGCGGAGATGGTGAAGGCGATGGAGGCAGCGGCATTGTTCGTCTCATCATCCTCGGGAATCTCAGAGGATGAATCGAGGAGAACGACCCAGTGGAACTGCCCGATATGCCCGCCTGGAATCGTGACCTCGCGGGT
>CAVOCV010000036.1:0-14256 GCA_963694325.1 Candidatus Thalassarchaeaceae archaeon
GGCACCATCGCAACAATCAGCGTGCCGTTCTCTCCATTCTCGAGGATACAGGTGTCTGAGGACTCTTGGAAGCCGGCTCGGACCCACGGTTCCTTGACCCATTCGGTCGGGCCGAAGTCATCCTGTTGCCGGGTCGGCGTGACGGTTCGCCACATGACGTGGCTGGCATTGACATCACTCTTCCACGGGAAATTATCGACGATGCACATCTCGATGGGAATCGGTCCAGACTCGGGAATCGTCAGATTGGCAGCCGGGGTGATCCACTGCTCCTCTTGCAGACGCAGAAGCGCGCGCTCCTTCGGATTGTCCGCGATCTCAAGCATGTAGAAGGGGACGCCGACATTGCGCACGGCGATGTGATCGATCTCATCGGGAGATTGGTGGAAGGCCGTGCCGATTTCAATCGTGTAACAGTAGGAATCGTGAACACCGTACTGCCAGTCGCAATAATCACCGGTCGTCGGGTAGAGATCGCTGCTCTGCATGTTGGCATAGGTGGTCATCTCGGCCATCATGTCGCCATGGTAGATCAGTTCAGCATGGTCAGGGGTCTCGCAATTGGTGCAATGGCCCCACGGATAGAGAACGAGTTCGGAGAAGGAGTGCCAGGTCAGGGTCGCCTTGGTGTCGGCTGCGCCGTCGCCATCGTCATCGTTCATTTCGGTGATGTCCTGGATGAAGCGGGTCTCCGGCTCGGAGTTGCCGCCCATCCAATCCTCGTCGGTCAGCCCATCGCCATCGTCGTCTTTGCCGTCGACGTGGTCTTCGTTGACCTTTCCGTCATCGTCGTCATCGTTGTAGTTGACCGGGCCGTTGTAGACGTCGTTATTCGGCCCCGAAGCATAGCACATGCCGGGGAAGAGCGGGCCGGTCGCACCCAGCGGTGCGCCCCACTCGAACTGGTAATTGCGGTTCAGGTCGACGCCGTCGCATCCTTCGTCGACCTCTTCGTCGGTGTCGGGAATCGGCGTCACACCCGTGAAGGTATTGTCGCGCAGATTCTTGCGCCATCCACTGGTTCGGCAGTTCTCCCAGGCGGACTCACCGCAGTAGACCTCGCGGTCGTAGCGGTTGCCATCCACATTCAACATCGGAATCAGATAAATCTCACGATTGTCGACAAGATAGGTGATGTGGGCCTCTGAGAAATCCTCGTCGACCCCATGATCTCCCGGTCCACAGTTCTCACCGTCTCCGTTCCAATCCTGCAAGCCCGGCTCCAATGAGAGGCAGTCACCATCGTCATCGAGAAGGCCATCACCATCTGCATCGCCCCAAGGATCCTCATCGATTTCGCCGTCGCCATCGTTGTCGACGCCGTCCATGCCGTAGTAGTAGGCCAGGGTCTCGAGGAAGAACATCGGCACCTCATAGGACATCCATTCACGCGCGTGGTGGTTGCCGACCAACTGGATGTCGGGAATGTCTGCATAGTTGCCACAATCGCCATTGAAGTCGTTGCAATCGCCGCCTTGTACGCCGCCGTGTGCCCCGGTGATCTTGACCCAGGGAGAGGGGTGGTTGTAGAACCAGCCCTCGTAGGAATCCGCCGTGCTCTCATCGCCTCGGGCGTTGGTGCCGCCGTTGAGTCCCTCCTGGAATGAGATGATGTTGGGGTAATCCTCAGCCAATTCGAGCATGCGGTCGCGCATCGTGAAGTAGTCGTGATAGGCCTTGAATTGGACGCGGTCATTTCCGCCCCAAGGATAGACATCGTTGCGATAATCCTCGCTCCAGAGGTCTTCGGGGGTCTGGCCGTCCTCGAGGTCCTGAGCCACGTTGCCAAGACTGCCCGTGAGCAACGGCACGAGCATACACAACACCCCGAGAAGTGCGGGAATCCGACGAGATGTCATGGCGACCGGCCCGTCGACCCCCGTCGACCCTTTCAAGGGACCGCCTCGACGGGTTGTCCGGAAACGTCCCTAAGGGACGGTTCCGTGAACAATCGGTTAGCGAAAGGGTGAATTGCTCTTGCCGGGTCGGCAGAACATGGATGGCATCGTCAAGTCCGTTCCCGGATGGGAGACAGAGATTCTAGGTTTCAATCAAGGCACGCTCGCCGTGCTTCTCGGCCTCGTCGTATTGGTTGGTGTCGCGCGAACGGTTGCGATGGTCGTCATCCCGCGCATCTTCTCCACCTTATGCGAGAAGAGCCCAATCGCGGATCTCGCGATTCGCGGCTCTTCAAAGGCCCTCGGCACGGCGGCTGGCGCCGCCGTCTTGTGGCAGGTTTCCATGGCACTCATCGCGGGTGAATTGGACCAAATGCCCGGCATTGTCGAGACCTGGTTGCCCTCACTGGCCAAGCTGGTGATGCTGGTCGCCATCATGGCCTGGGCACTGCGCCTCACAGCCATCATTCAATCACTGGTCGAATACTGGGATGATGACGAGGAGTTGGACGGATCGGAACGCACCCTCATCTCCGCGATGGAGAGTGTCATGCGATTCGTCATCGTCATCTTCGGATCGATCTCGATCGCCGATGCCCTGCACTTTGACCTGACGACCATGGTCGCTGGACTCGGTATCACGGGCCTTGCGCTCGCACTCGCAGCGAAGGACAGCATCGCCAATGTCTTCGGCGCCGTCACCGTCCTTCTCGACCGTCCCTTCCGAGTCGGCGACTGGGTCGTCGTCGGCAATGTCGAGGGCGAGGTCATTCAGATCAGCCTTCGAACAACAATGCTGCGCACCGGTGTCGACACCGTTGTTACCCTGCCCAACGCGACCTTGACAAGCAAGCCGATTGACAACTTCGGCAAGCGTCGCTGGCGCCGATACAAGCCTGTCCTCTCCGTCGACCTGGACAGCGACCCCAATTCGGTCGAGGCCTTCACCAACGAGGTGGCCCAACTCATTCAGGACCATGACAAGACGATGAAGAAGGAATCATCCTACGCCATGGTCTCCGCCATCGCCAAGGACAGCATCGAGATCGGTTGCAACCTCTACTGGGATGTCTCGGGCGCCATGGAAGAAGGCACGGCACGCCAGGCTTGGCTGCTCGACGTCGCCCGAACTGCGAAGAAGCACGGCATCGAATTCTACGAGCCCCGCGTCCGCCGCAATTGAGGCGGTCCTTTGGCGA
Organism: Candidatus Thalassarchaeaceae archaeon; assembly: GCA_963694325.1. Taxonomy (GTDB): domain Archaea; phylum Thermoplasmatota; class Poseidoniia; order Poseidoniales; family Thalassarchaeaceae; genus MGIIb-P. The sequence goes on from CAVOCV010000036.1 coordinate 3,098, forward strand.
CGATGATCTTGCTTCGGCATGGCCAATCGTTGTGGAATGCCGCGAACAAATTCACCGGCTGGACCGACATCGACCTGTCCGAAGTTGGCATCCAAGAGGCGCGTGCTGCCGGTGTCCAATTGAAGGATGTCCACATCGACGTCGTCCACACTTCAGAACTGATTCGAGCCCAGCGAACCGCTTCGATCGTCCTCGAGCAGAATCGCGTTTCAACAGATGTCCCTACCCACAGAGACAACCGCTTGAATGAGCGCCATTACGGCGCACTGCAGGGCCTTGACAAGGATGAGACCCGTGCGAAGTATGGCGCGGAACAGGTCCATATCTGGCGCCGTTCATTCGATGTTCCGCCGCCCGAAGGCGAGTCTCTCAAGATGTGCGCAGAGCGCACCCTCCCCTACCTGAAAGAAGAGATTCTGCCCGATTTGGAAGCGGGCAGGACCGTGCTCGTCGCCGCCCATGGCAATAGCCTTCGCAGCATCGTCATGGAGATCGAGGGTCTGTCCAAGGAAGAGGTTCTCTCGCTGGAGATCGCAACCGGTGTGCCTCGGGGGTACACATTCGAAGACGGTGTCTTCACCAGGGATCCGGCGCCGCAGCCCGATACATCCGCCTGAGCAAGGCGCCGATGGCACCGAGGGCGAGCACGCCACCGAGATCGTTCACCGTCGGCACCGGCGCGCCGGGATATAGCAGCCAATAGAAGGCTGCAAAGGGTGGAATCACCAGGCAAATCAATCCTGCAGCGGCGAGCGTTCGGGCCTGATACATCCCGCTCTGAACGCTGGAGATGTTGGCGAGATGGCCGGTCACTTGGGTCGGTTCATCTCGACCCCAGGCCTGATGGAACAAGCGATGTTCGAGCATCTGTTCGTATTCCCAGATGAGCAATCCACCTTTGTGGCTGTCAAGTGCTCGTGATGATGACCAGTGCTTCGGGGCGGTTGACGCCCAGCCCTCACAGAAGGAACGCTTCTGATCAGAGGAGAGTTGGATGACCGCTGCGGCGACATCTCGGATCGCGGGTGATGGGGTATCGGAAGGCACGAGGGCATTGTAGACGCCACCCGCGCAGCCGGTGATGATCACATTTCCATCGACCAATACACAATTGTCGAGGCCGAAGTTACGGTGGGTGATGGTGCCCTGTGTATCGGCGGAATGCGGCGCCCGCCACTTCGTGGCAGACCGCGTGCGCGGCTCAAGGACGTCGAGGCGTTTGTTCCACGCCCGCTCATCGTTCGGTGTGCTCAATTGCTGACCACAGTGCGCATGGAATCGACCGAGTGTTTCTCCTGCCATGCGCAGGTGCTTCTCATCTCTTGGCAATTCTTCCGAATCCAATCGATTGTAGATGAGAATGACGTCTCTTCCTTCGTGCTGCAGTCCGCCGATCGCAGCGTTGAGACCCGCGTGATTCAGTTCGGAGAGTCTTCGGCCATGTCCGTCCTCATCCAGGGGCAGGACCCATGCGAAATGTTCAGCGAAGAGGACCTTCCAACCGATGGGACTCGGTAGGACCTCCAGCGGTTTGAGGGAGGGAAAGTCACCCCATGTATTCGCATGATTCCACCATTCAGACGAGGATATGTCCCCTGAAGGCAGCAGCATGGGAAGGCTGTCCCAACGCACGTGCAGGGTCTTGGAATCGAACCCGGGGAGCGATTCAGCCCCATCGGTGACCGAATTGGCCGCCACCGTGGGAAACCAAGGCTCTGAATCAAGGTCCACATCGGCGCCACCCGTCTCATCCAAATCAATCCTCCTCGGACCTTAGGACAGGTTGAAGGCGCGTGCAATGGCCACACAACCCCATGGGCGAGACCACGAACCTGCCGTTGGCGGTCGACCTCGACGGGACGTTGATTCTCACCGACATGTCTCGGGTCACCATCCGCCGGGTGGTCCTGCCGCGCCCATGGCTGATTCCATACCTCTTGATCCTCGAACTCATGCGAAAACGGGCGAGATGGAAGCGTGTGCTCGGCCAGAGATTGAAATTCGATCCGGCCGAACTCGAATATCACACCGAATTCCTCGCGTGGCTGAAGCAGCAGAAGGCCACGGGCAGGGAGATCATCCTGTGCACCGCATCCGAGATGTGCGTCGCTGAAAAGATTGCAGCCCACGTCGGTCTCTTCGATGATGTCATGGCATCCGATGGCATCACCAATCTGCGGATGGAAGCCAAGGGAGAAGCCCTCGCAGCGCGCTATGGCAAAGGTGGATTCGCCTATGCGGGAAATTCCAGTCACGATTTGAAAACCTGGCCATTCGCCGGCGAGGTCATCGTCGTCAATGCGTCTCAGAGGACGCGGTCTCAGTTGGGAGATCGCCCGTCTCTGGTGTTTGAGTGAATCGTTTGACCGCGAGGTTGACCAAGAGGTCACCCAAGGCGTAGAATACACCGCAGAGCAACGGCGGATTGAGCATCGTCAACGGTGTCCAAGGCACATCTCCAAACCAAGCCCAATTGCCCAACCAGGTTCCCCACAATTCCATCATCAATGCCACCCAAACCATCACCGCGTACAGTTTGGGTTGCGGTCCAAAGTGAATGAATCCGAGGACGAAGGCGAGGAAAACCAAACCCGAGGTGTCTTTGCCCGTCCACGCGAAATAGATCGCCAATGGCAGCAGCGGGGCGACCAGCAGGAAGGAACGATTCGTCTGGATGCGGCGACACAAACGTCGCCCGAGATCGAAGAGGAACCAATGTCCTGCAGGGACGAATAACGGCATCAAGCCCTCTCTGTATTCGTAGAGATGCCAGACCTCGGAAAAGAACAGCTCCATCGGTGTGGCGAAGGCGATGACGGTCAGCATCTCGATCCGCTCGATGCGTTCACCCTTCGCGAAGATGTTCGCGAACACGAGCCAGCAGACGATGTTGACGATGTACTCGCCTTTGATGGGCCATTGTGTACCGTTCTGATCGACCCAGAGGCCGATGAAGATGGTCAGGGCATAGACCCACTCCCGACGCATGACTGGGCCAGTCCCTGTGCTCTATCAATGCACCCGATTGCATGAAGTGATGGAGCGAGGTCCACTCGGCATGGGATGGCTGGGTCGCACGCTCGATGGCTGCGCCCATTGGCTGCTGAAGTGGCGCATCATTCGCGCACCTGCGCGCTGGATTGCAAACAGTGGCGCGGCCTGGTCGATCATCAGTCGCACCGACCGGGTGCGCGCCAACCGCATGGAAACGCGGGTGAAAGAGGGCAAACTTCCAACCCACATCTCGATCATCATGGATGGCAATCGCCGCTTTGCTGCGGGCCGAGGCGAGGCGACCTCATTCGGCCATCGTCTGGGCAAAGCCAAGGTCATGGAGGTCATGGATTGGGTGCTCGAACTCAACATCCCTTACCTCACCGTCTATGCCCTCAGCACCGAGAATATTCTGAGCAGAGATGCGGACGAACTCGAGGAGTTATTCGACCTCTATGTCGAGGGCCTGAACGACATCGCCATCGACCCACGGATCTTCAAGAATGGTGTTCGGGTTCAGGTCGCTGGACGCCGGGAATTGCTGCCCGAGCGCGTCCTCGAAGCGATCCGCACCGCCGAGGATAAGACCGCCTTGCACACCAACTTCGTCTTCACCGTTTGCCTCGCCTATGGCAGTCGCGAGGAGATCCTCGAAGCGGTTCGCAGCATCGCTGTCGACCACGCGAAAGGCGAGATCGACATCGCGGGCATCGATGAAGCGGAGATCAGCCGTCGGCTCTACACCGCCGACCTGCCCGACCCCGACCTGGTCATCCGCACCAGTGGGGAGGAGCGGGTCAGCAATTTCCTATTGTGGCAATCCGCCTATTCCGAACTCTACTTCACAGACGTGTTCTGGCCTTCATTCTCCAAGAATGACCTGCTCGAAGCGGTCGAGGATTACCAGAAGAGAAAGCGGCGCTACGGAGAGTGAATCGATGGAATATCGCAATCCTGCATTGGCGGTCGATGCGGCGGTGCGCCGCGGTGACCACGTGCTGCTGATCCAACGCGGCAACGCGCCGTGGAAGGGGTCATGGGCGCTGCCCGGCGGATTCGTCGACGAGGGGGAGGACCCCGAGGTCGCCGTGCTTCGTGAATTGAAGGAAGAGACAGGGCTTGACGGCGTTCTCAAAGGACTCCTGATGGTCCGTGGTGACCCGAACCGAGACCCGCGAAAGCACATTGTCAGCATCGTCTACACGGTGGAGGCGGATGGCGAGCCGGTCGGTGGTGACGATGCCGCAGATGCCCGCTTCTATCCCATCTCACAGGTCTTGAATGGCGAGTTGGACATCGCCGGCGATCATACCGATATTCTACGCGAATGGCTTGCCCCACGAGGCGATTAGAGCCTCTCTGGTCTCACTGGGCAATGCACTTCTCTCTCTTCGCCCCGCATGCATTGCCATTTTCCATTCGGCAGCCATCTTGGCGAAGCGGCCATCGAAGAGATCGGCCTCATTCCAGTGGAAGAAATGCGGCTGGTCAGCAAGGTGTGTGAGGAATCCACGCTCTGCCTTCGAGATAAGTAACGTGGGGGCGCCTTGGACGACCGCCTCGGCTGCGAGTGTGGTCGAGCCGGTGAGGACGCCATCGAAGAGGGTCGCTCGGACGGGCAGGTCCCAGGCCGAGCCATCGGCGACGGCTGTGGATTCCTTGTTCTCGACGAAATGCACATTCATTTTCCGAATCGCCTGTTCATAATCGATGATTTCAGGGCCATCGTGGATGCCACCACCTATCAATTGTCGATGGAACACGACCAGTTCATCCGGACTCAATTCCAATTCAGCATGAACTTGACCTTTGGCACTTTCCCATGCATCGGTGTTCAGAGGCACGTAGGCTTGGGGAAGAATGCCCGGATAGGTATGGGTCGGTTTGAGGTCGCCTTCCCATGATTCTGGAAGGAGAATGTGCGTCGCGTTCATCCATCGATGTGCAGCGGTGTTGACTTCAGTATCCGTCAGGTACCACCGTTCAGGCACGATGCGTTTGGCGGCTCTGAGTTCGAAGGGCGCGCCCTTCGAGATGATTCGGTCGACCGAATGTCGCTTGAGGAACCGCTTGGCAGCCGACTGTCGTTTCCAACCCCTCATCACGCGTTGAATGAAGGAACCGACCACCCGCTCGACACGGAGCGTCGATTGTGAGAAGCCTTCTGAAAGCATCACTGAGAGTTCTTGTCGTTCGGTCACGATCAGGACATCCGAAGGCTGGATCCACTGGCGGAACAGTTGGAAATGCGCCGGATGGTCGATGACCCAGCAGGTGCGCATGAAGTCTCGAATCGAATCAGACGGATGAAGCGAACGGCTGAATACCAACCCACATCATGGCCCTGTCATGAAGGAGAGAATCGACACCGGTGGCGAGACGTTCGGGCCCTACAGTCCAGGCGTCAAGGTCCATGGCATCATCTGGTTGTCCGGACAAATCGCACCCGAAGCGGGTGGCATTACCGAACAGACACAGGCGAGTTTGGACAAGGTCGACGCGCTACTGGCGGCGGCGGGCGTGTCCAAGCACCAGGTGACATTCGCACAGGTTCTTCTCGCGGACATCGACGATTTCGCTGCGATGAATGAGGTCTACGGCGCTTGGCTTACGGATGTCGAAGTCCCACCCGCGCGGGCGGCGTTCGAAGCGGCTGCATTGCCGCGCGGTGCAGCGATTGAAATCGTCGTCCAGGCGTATGATGACAAGTGCTGTGATTGAGGATGCCCGGCTCTCCCTATCTCGATGAACGGCCGCCGGGCCTGTTGACATGGCCGCTGCTGATGCCGCTGCTGCTCGCGGTCTTTCTCGTCGAGCTCATCATCGGCATCTATGTCTGGATGGAATATCCCGACTGGCGATTTCTTGTCTACGCCCTTCTAGGCATCGACCTGATCATTCTCATCGCCTTCTACGTCCTGACTACGCGTGCGAAGGGAGTTATGAATGAAGGCGAGGTCGAATGAGCATGAGCGAGTGGGCGGTTGAGACGTTCAAGGCCTACGACATCCGTGGGATTGCGGGTTCGCAGTTGACACCGGCCTTTGCCGAGCGGCTCGGTGCTGCTCTTGCGACCTTCTTGGATTGTGATGCGTTGGCTGTCGGTCGCGACATCCGTGAATCTGGGCCCGAACTCCACGCGGCCTTCGTCGGTGGACTGATGGGCGCGGGTTGCGATGTGCACGATCTCGGCATCTGTACGACCGGAGCGCTCTATGGCGCGACGGCGAAGCTTGCTGTCGACGGAGGTGTGATGATCACGGCGAGCCACAATCCGCCCGAATACAACGGCTTCAAGATGTGCCGCGGGACCGCGGCGATGGCCGGAGATGAGATCCAAGACCTGCGTGCCGTGTTCGAAGCGGGTGAGTTCCGCAGCGGGTCTGGCTCACACTTGGATGCGGGAGGTTTTTCCACGGCCCACCTTGCGAATGTGATCGCATGTGCGGACCCTGTGCAACGCCCGGTCAAGATCGTGATCGATTGCGCAAATGCGGTGCCCGGACCCTTCATGCTCGATCTGTGCAAGGAACTCAATTGTGACGTGATTCCGCTCCATTGCGAATGGGACAACACATTCCCGAATCACCCACCCGACCCAACCCGCCCCGAGAACATGGTCGAACTCGGGCGAATGGTGGTCGAGACCGGCGCCGAGTTCGGCATCGGCGTCGATGGCGATGGGGATCGGGTCGGTGTGGTCGACGAAAATGGCCAATTCATCTATCCGGACCGGCTTCTTGCCGTCTTTGCACGAGATATCCTGTGCAACATACCGACCGATCCAAGCGATGAGGATCGAACCATCATCCACGATGTCAAGTGCAGCATGGCGCTGACGCAGACAATCACAGCTTACGGCGGGATACCGCACATGATGAGAACCGGCCATTCATTCCTCAAACAAGCGCTTCGTGAGCGGCCAAATGTGCGTCTGGCCGGTGAGATGAGTGGTCATTTCTTCTTCAACGATACTTGGAATGGGTTCGATGATTCACTCTATGCAACCGTTCGACTGCTCGAGTTGGTCTCGCGGGATGATGCCCCGTTCTCCAGTCTGTTCGACGGCATTCCGACCTTCCCCTCCACCGGTGAGGCCAAAGTGCCCTTGACAGGCGGGCGGGAAGCGACGATGGAGGCGGTGCGTGCTGCATTTGACGACATGGAATTCAGCGCGGTGGATGGCGTCCGCGTCACCTATCCTGATGGCTGGTTCCTGTGCCGGCCGTCGAATACAGAGCCGATTCTTGTGATGCGCGCCGAGGCGGGGTCAGAGGCGGCCCTCGCGGCGATCAAATCCGATGTCGAGACGCGCATCGGCGCGAACATTGACCTGCGAAATTTCCAGACGTCCTAAGCGGACAGGCCGAATCGGTCCATCGCCTGGAGCATCAACAGGTAACCGACCATGGTAGTGGCGAGACCCGCACCCAAGGCTGGATAGAATTCCCATCCTCGCTCGATGAGTAATGGCATGACGATGAACAGCAGGAGTGAAGGGATCACCAACCAGACGATTTCTCGACCAAAGCCCGCAATCTCTGCAGCATCGATGCCATCGTGGTGCATCCAGACCATGGCCAATACGCTGATGATCGGCACTGACGCAAGCACAGCGGCGAGCACCGTGCTGCGTTCACTGACCTGCACCACGGCGAATATGACGAGGGCGGTCAGCAGAATCTTGCCCGCATCCATGGCCCATGTCATGGCGATTGACCCGGACAGTGGCCCCGTCAACCTTTGCCTTCAGAAGGCGGTTGCACGCCATGAATGCCAGCAGAACGTTCCGTCGCGGATGCCGTCACGGATTTCGTCGAAGGCCACCAGAATGTCTCTCTTGGAGAATGGAATTCCGTATTTTTTTGGCTCAAATCGGTACAGACGAATCGCCATTTTCAGCATCATCGAGATTTGATCGAGTTTGCGAACGATGCGCTCGGTCACCTCTGACTCAGACTTTGAGCGGTCGATCGTGAAGCCCGCAGCGTCGATTTCGGTGCGAATCATCGCCGCTGTTCGCAACAGGACGATGTCCTTCATCTGCGTTTCAAGAATCATCGTTGAGATCGTCGCAGGCACCCATTTGTTCTCACCGACCACCGGCTCATTCACGATCAGTATGCCACCCGGTTTGAGCATGGCACGCGCAGCGGCGAGCACATTCCCCAACTCTGGCAATACCAGACAGCGGGATTCGATCAAGACATGACTGAAGGAACCTGGTGTACACGGTGGCGCATCCAGAGCCGCCTGAATGAAGTGAACTCGCGGATTCTTGTCCTTGACATAGCGCATGAGATCCTCCAACTCGACGATGCCCGTCACCTCGCAGTCAAAGGTCTCCGCAAGCATTTCGCACACGGTGCCGACACCGGTGCCCAGATGCAGAACGTGGCTGTCCGCATCGACGCCGGCCTCCCTGCACAGGTGGATGGTGACCTGTGGGGAGGCGGGGAAGGAATCGCCCAATGCGGACCGAATCATCGGGTTGCCCGCGATGTCTGAGACTTCCATGGAAGGTGCATCTGGTGGAGGCTCTTCAAGGAGTGGGCTTTGGGGTTTCTTTGATACTGGGTGATTGTTGGTGTTCCAGCGTTTCACGCTTCTTCTTGATGAGATGTGAAACGCTGAACCTGCATCAGTGCGGTCGGTTTGATTGGAATCGTTCAGCACTGACGCGCCTCGAATCACCCCAATGGGATTGGTGATGATTGGAGCCATTGGGGAGATTCGAACTCCCGGCCTCTTGATTACGAATCAAGTGCTCTACCAGCTAAGCTACAATGGCGGCGCGCCGGCGACCGGACAGGCCGACATAAGCGAATCGGACCGGTCTCAAGCGAGTCCGAGCTCATCGAGTCGGTCACCAAATCTCTCGGCACTCGCCTCGAGCGCCTCGATCACAGGCATGCGACGTCCGGCAAGCAACGCGAGACAAGCGCCACCGCCGGTGCTGTTGTGACCGATCAGATGGCCGACCTTGCGGGAGTTCACCAGCGCGCTGGTATGGCCGCCGCCGATGATGACGAAGCCCTTGGATTCGACACACTGGTTGAGAATTTCGATGGTACCGAAGGCGAAGGGGTCCACCTCGAAGAGTCCAGCGGGCCCGTTCCACAGCACGCAGCCGGCGTTGACAATGTGGGGGTGGATGTTCATGCAAGTGCCCAGTCCGATGTCGAAGAGGGGGCCGTCCGGTGGCAGTTCAGACAGCGGGATGTCGACGCGTTGGCCATCGATTTCAGCGGCGACGTCGATGGGAAGAAGCAGGCGATCCGCATGATTGGCGAGCAGTGATGCAGCGAGTTCCCAGGTCGAATTGAAGGCCTCTCCGAGTTCATTTTTGAGGAATGCCTGGTTGACCTCGCCGATGTCGTGGCCTGCGGCCCATAGCATCAGATTGCCGACCGCGCCGACGGGCACGATGGTATCGGCGACGCCGCGCTCGCAGAGATTGTTGGCGATGTCGAGGCTGTCGTCGCACTTGACGCCGCCGAGCACGGCGGTGAAGGGCTCAGGCGGCGATTCGACGGCCATTCGCAGCGCGCCGACCTCCTTGGCCATCAGCTCGCCAGCGAAGCAAGGCAGCAGTTGACCGAATCCCGACAGGGTTGGACTGTTGCGATGGGAGGCTGCGAACGCGTCGCAGACATAGGCATCGACCAGCGGTGCGAGATTCTGAACGATCTCGGAATAGTTCAACTCATCGAAGCCGGCCTTCCGCATCTCCATCTCATCGCCATGGCCGCGGACGTTGTCCAAGAAGAGCATGTCCCGCGGGCCCATCTTGCGAATCGAATCTTGGGCGATATCACCACAGACATCGGGGACGAAGGTGATCGAACGACCGAGCAGACGACTCAGCAAATCCGCGTGTGCCGCCATGTGGGTGAAGTCTTTCTTGCCGGGTCGACTCTGATGAGCCAAGATGATGACACGGGCACTCGCCAGCCTGCGCATCGTCGGCAAAATCCCACGCAATCGGGAGTCGTCAAGGAATGCCTTGGTGGCTGGATGCAGCGGAGAGTTCACGTCTACGCGCACCAGCACCCGCTTGCCCGCGAAGCGGGCATCGGCCAGGGTCAGGATGGACCCCATTGAACTGGCCGACCCGCGGGACGCATATGACCCATTCGCCGCCCGAAGGCTTGAGTCACAAGGCGTTCTGGAAGTCCCATGGAACACCTCGCCGGCCCGGATGGTGAGGATTGGAGGGTCCCCGTCTCCGAGTTGGTTTCGCGGCAGAATCGACTCCAATCAAGCATCGATGGGAATCTGTGGATCAACGATCCAGTCGACATGTACTGGCTGGTCGGAAATCGCCAAGCTGGCGGTGTTCACGTCAATCCCGATGGTGTGACACAATATGTTCGCAATTCGCTAGAGCGAGCGCGATTCGAATCGGGGGGAACCGATGCACCACACGGGGTCGTGGCCCATCCACGCATGTCTTCACTGTCCGATTTGATCGGGGGTGTTCCCGACCTTCAATTGGGACGCATGACGGCATCTGACGCCTCCTTCCTTCAATCCAAACTCGGCACCGCTGGGGATTGTACGAAACTTCTGTGGAACCTTCGAGAAACCAAGTCCGACTGGGAAATTCAGATGATGCGCGACTCGGGCAAAGTGCAGAGACAGATGTTCGGGGCCATCGCCAGCCACGGAAAAGAAGGCATGACGGAAATCGAATTGGCAGCACACGCCGATGCGGTCAGCCGTGCCGCAGGATTCGCCGGCCACATCCGCATGCGAAAGTGGCCGATGGATTGTGAGAGGGTTGTGATCGCCAGTGGTGCGAGCGGTTCTCTCCCCACCTTCTTCGATTCAGCCATCGGTGGCGCAGGCCCACATCCGCTCGCCGCCCTCGGTGCAGGATTCAAAAAAATCCAACGCGGAGAGCCCGTGCTGGTCGACATCGTCCATGTCCACCGCGGCTACGTCTCTGACATGACCCGCATGTTCAGTGTCGGCCCGCTCGCGCCAAAGTGGATCGAGAGATTGGAGGACATGGCCGAGATTCACAATGCCGTGCGCGACTCGCTCGGCAAGGGTGAAGATTGCTCGATGGCTTGGCTTCAAGGGGCCAACCTCGCCGAAGAGATGGGGCACGCTCCACACCTGATGGGACAAGGCCCGGACCAGGCGAAGTTCCTCGGCCA
>CAVOCV010000037.1:0-14070 GCA_963694325.1 Candidatus Thalassarchaeaceae archaeon
GCGCGATGAGGCGCGACCTTCGTTCAAGGACCCGCTCCATATCGAGTTTGATTGGACCGCGTTTGGTCCCGCCAATGACAGTTGGATCAACGCGCCGGCAAATGTCACGATTGCACCCGGCGCTTCCCAATTGGTCAATGTCACCGTCTCTGTGCCATTGGATGCGCGCGGCGGTTTGAAGCAACATGGCATCCGCATCCATGCCGAATCGAACAACACCACCCGGGATTGGACCTGGCCTGTGATCACAAATGTCGGCTTCAATGGTCCCTTCACGTTGACGCCAAAAGCGGTCGATGGCAATCTCAGCAATCAGACGCTCTACGATGAGACCTGGATGCAGGGCGCGCAGCGCTGGGGCTGGCGAGCCGAGTCCGGCGACTGGAAGTTTTTGACCTTGGATTGGCCATCCTCAATGTCGGGCAATGGCAGCATCCTGGTCGATGTGGACTGGCCGGACAATGCCTATACGGACGTCGATGTGCATTGGATGAGTGAATCCGATCACCCCTTCTACATGGATGACCCCGCCGCCTATGGTCCGCGCACGGTAACGATGGAGACCGGTTCGGTTGGCCAGCATGCTGGCGGGGGCAAGTATAGCTATTACACGAATGGCGGCGGCAGTCGTGAGATCATCGTCGCCGACGATAGCCCGGGTACCAAACAGATGATGTTGCATTCGGCCATGCACGGCGTCAACACCAATGACAATCCATTGAACATCAGCGTCGGCTACATCACACCGCTCGGTGCAGGGCTTGAAACCTCACTCGAGGACTGGAGTCAATCGAGCGGTATCGCCAACCACCGCATCGGTGCGAGTGTGGACCTCGACATCGCCAGCATCAGCGCGCACGGCTTCACCATCCCACAATATCTCTCGACTCAAATCGCCTATCAGGACGACCCGGCGGATGTCCAATCATCCTCCTATATTCGCGAGTTCACCGCCGGTGCCAATCAGTTGATCGAGGTCGAAATCGGCTGCATTCAATCGGGTATCGACCTCGACATGTATCTCTATAGGGACAAGAACAACAACGGTATTCTGGATTGGGGCAATGAGCAGGTAGGGAGTTCTGGCAATTTCAACTGCGACGAAAAAATCGCCTACGGTGGCGGTCAGGCCGACACCTATTGGGTGGTCGTCCACGGCTATGACCTGCGGGCTTCGAACACCACCTTCTGGTTGCGCTGGTCCGAAATCGGTGGCACTGAACTCGCCATCGATGGATACACCATGCTGAACCAATCTCAAATCCTCTCGAATTACACCAATGGTTCGGCTGCACTCGGCGGTGCCATTCCGACGAGCGTCTTCGACCTGAACGTCAGTTGGCTTCGCCCCCAATCGGCAGGGAACTGGGGTGGCTTCATCGACATCACGCTGGGCAGTGGCGGACTGATCCGCCTGCCCTATTCCTTCATCCTCATCGATCCGCCACCCGAGGTGACCATCTCCGAGCCCCATTGGACGCGCACAAACCAATCCATTCCCCTGAGCCTGCAGGCCATCGACCACGGCACCGGGTTCAACATCAGTGACCTCTCTTTCGACACCGACCTTCAGATTCCCGGCGTGCTGCCGACCAATGCGACCTTCGAAACCGCCCCGCCCCTCGGCAATGGTTCGATGGCGCTATGGCAGCATTGGAATACAAATCGGTTCTACAGTCGCGGCGACCATCACGTCGCGGCGAACGGCAGCCTGACCCTTGAGGCGGAGAGCGCAATGGCCCAAGCGGGCACGGGCTGGACCTTCTCGAACAGCGGCATGGGATTCGGTGGCAGTGGATACATGACCTCGACCGATGCAGGATTTGACGCAGGGAATACCACCAATGGAAGTCGCCTGTCGTGGGAGGTCGAATTCGATTCGGCCGGCACCTACTGGATTTGGGTGCGGATGCTCCAATCTGGCAATGATTCGAATGCGATTCACGTCGGACTCGATGGACAGATTGCCACCGCGGGAGGCGCGGGCCTTGCCACCGCGGACCTCGGCTGGGCATGGGCCAATTCGGTCGAGAATAACACCTTGAATTGGCGCGCCTATCTCAATGTCCCCAGCCCCGGCCGTCACAGCGTCGACGTATGGATGAAAGAGGATGGCGTCGACTTCGACCGCCTTCAATTGACGACCTCTCAGAACTGGATTCCACCGACCAATCTAACGGCACCTTCTCCTCGATTCGACGACGTCACCTTGCGTGCCGCCTGGCTCAATTGGACCTTGCCCGCGGACAATCAATGGCATGCTTATGCCGCCGAAGCGCTGGACCTCACGAATCGCTTGGGCAATGTATCGATGATGATCGAGCACGATGACCTCGCACCTTCGCTCGCCATTTACGACCATGCCGATTTCGAACGCGACCCGACACAGACCGTCAGAATCCACACCGAAACCGAGGCTGAGCTCTGGGTCAATGGCACCGCATTGCCACTCAATGCATCCGGTGCCTCCAGCCCCGACTTGGTTCTGGCGCCGACCTATTGGGGCCAAGACCCGCGTGGAAATCAGTGGGACCTTTCGACCTGGCGTTGGCATGGGCTCAACAATTTCAGTGCGGTGTCCCGCGACCCTGCTGGCAATTGGAATTCAATCAATTTCAGCATCGTTCACGATCCGTGGCCCCCCGACAATTCCGGACCGAATCCACAGATGGTCTTCGATTCTATCACGGTGCCTGAATGGGACAATTCGACCGTGCCGGTGACCACCGATCAGGCCTACAATTTCAATCGCGGTGAATTTGCCGTGATGCGTCTCTTCGATGGCTATGAGACATGCCTCATCCTCGAATCCTCGACGGGTGCGGAAAGATTCAACGAATGTCAGGTCGATGCCGATCCCCCTTGGGCGCGTGAGGTCGGGACGAATCACCCCTTGATGGAACGCCATGTCTTCGATGTCGATCTTGGCACCTGGCCGGATGATGTCTACACTGTCCGCATGCAGGTGACGGATTGGGCAGGCAATATCGGCACTCATCAGGCCGAGATTCTCATCGATCGAACCGCACCCGACATTCAGCTGCACCAACCCATGCACGACCAGGTCTTGGCCGACCACCACATGCAGGTCAACTGGACGGTCGGAGAATTGAGTCGGCAGGTCATCGAGGTTGACGGTGAGAATGTGTGGACCTCCGCTGGTTGGCACAACGGCTCTGAATTCGTCGTCATCGACCTCGGTCGAACCGGCGCCCACAGCGTCTGCATGCGCGCGTGGGATGCGGCGGGCATCGATGGGACCGTCGTTGCAAATATCGCAGAATCTTGTGTCGATATTCTGCTGCCAGAGGAGACCTATTGGCCAACGCTATTCGCACCATGGAATGCCACCCACGTCAATACCTCAACCGTCTTCGCCAACCTATCGCTCGGACCGGACCAGACCTACGAGTGGTGGCATGGCCAAGAGAATGGAACGATGTACGCCGTCACCGATGGAACCGTATCCATACCGGTCGAACTCAATCCCGGCGAGAACAATCTCATTTTCCATCTGGAGGCGCTGGAACGCACCTTTGTATTCCAACTGCACGTGAACCTCGACCAGATTCCACCTGACCTGCGTGTCTCGACGCCTGCAGATACCGTCCATACCTATCGCGACCGCACCGAGGTGGCAGGGGATTGTGAACCCGGGCTCGACGTCATTGTCAACGTCGGTGGCCTGGTCACCACCGGCAGCTGTTCTCCGGCTGGCTCGTTTTACTTCTGGGCTGAATTGCCGACCATCGAAGGCGAATGGAACATGTGGGTTCGACAGACTGACCTCGCGGACAATACCGCGCTGGTCGGTCGAACGGTCTTCGTCGATACCACTTCGCCAAATGCGCTGTTGAAGTGGAATGTCACGGATTGTGATCGGACCCCTGTATCTGCCGTGTGGGGCACGCCTTCTCCGGCCGACTGCGCGGTTTCGGTTGACGTCGCCATATTGTCAGAGGATGTTTCTGCATGGGAATTGACCTTGTACGAAGGGGAAGAAGAACGCGTATTCAACGCGTTCAACGGTGGCGAGACCGCCTTGTCCACCCCACCGATATCCGGCGGCCCCGGCACCTGGACAGCCACGCTCTACATCGAGGATCACGCTGGAAATCGGCAGGTGCTGACCATCAAACAGGACCTGGTCGCCCCCGAAGCGACGACCGGAGAACGATTCTCGACCATCGGTTCGCTCGAGAATCTCGCCGGAATTTCCCTGCTGTTGATCACCTTGTTCACAATGCAGGTTGGACGTCGTCGACCCGACGCTGAAAATCCATGGTCTGAAGGCGACGTAGAAGCCATCATCGAAGGGGATGAGATGTTCGAAGACGGCTCCGAGGGAGCGGTTGAGGGAGATGACGAAGAAAATCCCATGGAGTCGACACCATCAAACGGTGACTAACCGGCCCGTTCAACATGCAATCCAGTGGGCGAGTATCATTCCTCCTCGTCGGTTTGATGATTTCATCGGTTCTCATCTGGACACCTATGGTGTCCGCAGCCGACGGAGATGGCGACGGTTTCGACGATGCGGTCGACGATTGTCCATTCGCATCGGGAAGTTCGACCATCGACAGAACAGGATGTCCCGACGCCGACCAAGATGGCACGTCTGACACGGCGCAGGGGACCTCCGCTGACTATCAGGACGCGGTTGCGGCTGTCTATGTGGAGACGACCGGCGGTGGCTGGGGCGGCTCGAGCAGCCAATCTCGGGCATTGACGGTCTCCAACACTGGTGATTTCATCGCCGGCGCAGATTCCGGTGATGCCATCATCCTCTTCGCAGGCTCGGGTAAAATCAAGACGACCCTAGCGACGATCGGCTCGAACCCTCGCGCCCTCGATCTATCTCCAAATGAGACCCTTCTCGCGGTCTCCGGCTATGGCTTCGAGGGAAATGGTGCCAACGTCTTGGTCTTCACGATGGACTGGCAAGCGCTGACAGCCACTGTTCTGGTCAACCTTTCAGCGAATCATTACGACGATACCTTCGCCCTGCGATTCAGTCCCGATGGCAGTAAATTATTCGTCGGTGGAGAAGATCGAAACGTCACGACATACTCGACCGTCAATTGGTCGATTCTCAACCTGATCTCCTCGGGTAACGATGACATCTACACCATCGATACCAGCCCCGATGGGCGCCTCATCGCTTTCACCCACGGGCAGGAATTGTCAGTCCATTGGGCCAGCAATGGCTCTCAGGTATGGAATATGCACAATCACTCCGGTGCGGTGACCGGCATGGACTGGAGCCCGGACGGACTCTGGATTGTCACTGGAGGCGATGATGAATTCTGGCGGGTCTACCACGCCGCCAATGGCAGCCTCGAACAGGAGGTCTACGCTCAATCGGATGTGAATGCCGTCGCATTCAACAAGGCGGGCAGCCATCTTGTCATCGCCAAGGACAGCGGCTCTGAGACCAACATCTATTCCACAGCAGATTGGTCCCCATTGCACGAGTTCGGCAGCTTCTCCGGCGGCAGCGGCCAGGGTGCGAGCGGACGCCGTGGGGCCAAAGCGGTCGCTTGGTCTGACGATGAAACAAAGATTTACTTCGGCGCCAAATATCGAGGGCGCGTCTACACCTACTATTCTCAAGATGCCTACATATGGCTCGGTGGCGATGTCACGGGCGAACTGATGGAGAACCGATTCGAGGAATACGGTGATAGTCATGGCGATTACCTGCCGAACCACTACAATACCAGCGTCACCCAGGTGACACAATCCCAGTGCAGCGGTGTGAATCCCTTTGGCAATGCACCGTTGATCGGTGCCTCTACCAGCACGGCGGCTGAGGGGCTGACGACCAAACTCACCAATTATACGACCAGCGGAATGCGCACCTGTGATCAGAATGGCGATGTCTTGATCGACGTCCCTGTTGCCCGCATGCCCGCCGTGATTTTTGTCAAACCGAACAGCGCCGCCTCGGCCTGTATCACGACGATGGGTGGGTTGTCGATGGGACAAATGCGCTGGATTATTTCTGGGGCGAGTGAAAATACATTGACCACCGATGGTATCCATCCCGGCGTCACGATGTCGAGCATCGTCCCGGATGATGATGATGACGGCGAAGTCGAGTGGCGTGATTTGGACAGTTCATGTGCAGCCGAACCCATCCACCTGCAACACCGGTGGGAGAACCGTTCAGTGCCACAGATGATCTCTGCGTTCATGCTGTGTGATCACTGCGCCTTCCCAGAAAATTGGTTTGCGCCCGATTTCGATCGCCTCCGCCTGGCGATGGAAGTCCGCGGTGACATCATCAACGGTGTCGCTTCGAATGATCATCTCATCGGCATCACAGAGTTGCGCGTCGGTATCGCGGCGACCACAGTCCACCACGTGCCTCTGATCGACAATTGGACCCACGGTGCAGCCGATGCCTTGGCGGCCGGGGGGGTCGCCATCGATGCCTCTGTCAACAACAGCCGCGAGGGTGTCTGGCCGTTTCAGGACGATTATCGTCTCGTCATCCGAGAGGAGGAATTGCCCTTGGTCAGTGATTTCGTCGAATGGATGCTGAGTGAAGAGGGTCAAGACAACTTCGATGAGATCGGTTTTGTCCGACTCTCCCCCGAGGCCCGCGTCGCCGCTGGAGACCGCATCGGCATCAATCTGCGGCACATCCTACCCGACGATGATTTCGATGGTATCTGGAATGGCGAGGACAACTGCCCCAACACCGACCTCGGTGCCAATGTCGATGCCTATGGCTGCGCCCAGAATCAACTGGATGACGACGGTGACGGCTTGGTCAACACCGCCGACGACTGCCCCCAGCAATACGGAACGAGCACCCTACCGACGGTCGGTTGCCCGGATGGTGATGGAGATGGCTGGGCCGATACGTCCGATGCCTTCCCGACCGAACCGAGCCAATGGGCCGACCAAGATGGCGATGGGTATGGGGATGAGGAGGCTGGATTCGAATCCGATGCCTGCCCACTGCAAGCGGGCCAATCCACCCTCGATCGATTCGGCTGTGCAGACTCCGACGGTGATGGATGGTCCGATCTATACGACATGTTCCCGAACGATCCAGCCCAATGGGCCGACGCGGATGGAGATGGTTATGGTGACAATTACTCCTTCTCCGATGTGGTCGATGGTGTACGGATCGGTGAGGCGGGCGATGCCTTCCCCAACGACATCACCCAGTTCAGAAATCGCGACGGTGACGGCTATGGTGACAATGCGTCAGGCTTCCTCGCCGATACCTGCCCAGGGCAGTATGGCACCTCCAATCAGAATGGCAAACTCGGCTGTCCAGACAGCGATGGAGATGGCTGGTCCGATGGCGATGACGCCTTCCCCGATGAGGTGACTCAGTATTCTGATGAGGATGGAGACGGCTATGGCGACAGTCTCTCTGGCGTCAATGCAGATGGATGCCCAGGAACGCCTGCCGCCGAGATTCAGATCGTCGATGGGATGGGATGCGCACCCTCGGAACGCGACGGCGATGCCGATGGCGTGAGCGATGCCGACGACCTTTGCCCCAATACGCCCGTTGACGAGGCGCTCGATGTGGATGCATCGGGTTGTTCGGAGAGTGAGCGCGACAGCGATGGCGACGGCGTGCTCGATTCCAATGACCTCTATCCCGATGACGAGACACAATCTGCGGATACAGATGGGGACGGTCTCGGCAACAATGCATCCGGCTTGAACGGTGACGATTGTCCTCTTGAATACGGTACATCGACCGGGAACCTGCAAGGTTGTATCGATGATGACCAGGACGGATGGGCGAATATCGAAGACATCCTGCCCAACAATCCGACCCAATGGGCGGACAGCGATGGAGATGGATACTACGACAATTTCGACTCCATTCTATGGCGCGATGACGACATGCGCGAAGCCGGTGACTGGCCCGGTGAATTGACGACTGGCGCCCGCGACCCCGATCGCTGCCCGATGCATGCGAATTCATTCCAGAATCTCGAGAATCCCGGCTGCCCCGATGACCTGTTCCCCAGTGGCGAAACCGATGAGACGCCGGACGGGAACCAAGGTGGAAACACCGGTGCAGCAGATGGGGGCATGAGCACCACGGCGCTCGTCCTCATCATCATCGCTGTCATCGTCTTGGCCATCCTCGCCGCTGCGGCAGTCATCGTGCTCAAGAAACCCAAGAAGGGTCGGAGCCGCAACATCGTGACCACTCGAGATTCAACTTCAGAGGTCGTCGAAACCGAGGCTGAAGACGAGGTGAGTTTGGAAGATGATCCGAATTACAAGGTCGATGAGAACGACTGTGAATGGTGGTATGACGAGGGCGTCTGGTGGTACCGCAAACCCGACATGGAAGATTGGGCCGAACTCGAGGGTTAGGCAAACCCGAAGGGGTAATCAATCGACTCCGGGTCGAGGCCTCCATGGAGATTGAGCGAATCGCCGTGCTCGGCGCTGGACAGATGGGCAATGGCATCGCGCAGGTCGCTGCCTGTGCCGGCTATGATGTGGTGATGATCGACATCGAGCAAGCCTATGTCGACAAGGGATTGGCCGCCATCGAATCCTCGCTCGCGCGGGTGGTCGCCAAAGAGCGGATGACCGAGGCGGATGCGGCAGCCGCGCTCGCCCGGGTCTCGATCTCGACCGAGAAATCGGCCGCCTCAGATGCCGACCTCGTCGTCGAGGCCATCCCTGAGATTCCCGAGTTGAAGTTCAGCACCTTCGCCGAATTGGATGGCATCTGCAAACCCACGGCCATTCTCGCGAGCAATACCAGCAGCATCAGTATCGATGCGATCGCTGCGGCCACCTCTCGACCGAGCCACGTCATCGGGATGCATTTCATGAATCCCGTCCCGATCATGAAGCTGGTCGAGGTCATCAATGGCAGCGAGACGGGTGCCGAGGTCACAGCTGCGGTACTCACCGCGGCCGAGCGCATGGGCAAGATTCCCCTGTGCTGCAACGACTCCCCTGGCTTCGTCTCAAACCGCATCCTCTGTCCGATGATCAACGAGGCCATCCTGACACTGCAGGAAGGCGTGGCCGAGGCCGAGGCGATCGACGGCATCATGAAATTGGGCATGAATCACCCCATTGGACCACTGGCATTGGCCGACCTCATTGGCAATGACACCGTTCTCCACATCATGCATGTGCTGTATGAGGGTCTGGGGGATGAAAAGTACGCGCCCGCGCCGTTGCTGGTCGAGATGGTCGAGGCTGGAAAACTCGGGCGAAAGTCTGGTCAAGGCTTCTATTCCTACTGAGTTGGGTCACGCCCTGACCGCTGTTGCCCGAACGCTGATAAGTCGGCGGCGGCGGACACGGGTTGATTCCAATGCCCGGCACGTCACGAGTTGAAGTCCGCACTCTGAAAGTCGGCCGCTACATCGCACTGGGTGAGGATGCATACAAAATTCTCGGCATGACCAAGCGGAAGCCGGGCAAGCACGGTGCAGCCAAGGCTCGGATCGAACTCGAAGATATTTTCACGGGTACGAAGAAGAGCCACGTGGCACCTGTCACCGATACCATCAGCGTCCCCCTGATCGAGAAAGGTTCAGCGATCATCACCCACATCACGGGGAACGAGGTCCACGCGATGGACAACAAGACCTACGAAACTCTGATCCTCCCCCTCGAGGGGGGCATGACCCTCGAAGCCGGTGGCGAAATCCTCTGGATGGAAGCGCTTGGCCGATACAAGATCAGCCGCGACCACTGAGTCGCCCTCCCCTTCCTCACACCTTGTCAGTGGAGGAGGTGGAACCTTGGTCGCGACCTCAGAATCCCGCACCATCAGCGTTGCGGGTGTCGAGGATTTATCCGCCATAGAACCCGCTTGGTGGCGGCTTCTCCAAGATCAGCAACGGCTCGACCGTCGCGGTTCAATCACCGAACTTCGCAGCCACAAGAATGCCGAGCGGGTCCGTCGATTCCTCGAGGGCCGGGTTCGACAGGGTCGGATGATGATCGCACGAGTCGATGGTGAACTCGTCGGGATCTGCACCTACTCGCCGGATGGCTTCCTGCTCGAGGCACCGGTCCGCATTTGGGAGATTGCCGATGTCTGGGTCGAGCCGCACGCTCGCCGCCAGGGAATCGCATCGGCCTTGGTCGAGCGCGCAGAACACGAATGCCGCATGCGCGGCGCGACCGAGGTTCGCCTGACCGTCTATGCGATGAACGAGGCAGCGCTCGGCCTCTACGCCGCCTTGGGTTATGCCGTCACCTCATACAGTCTCGGCCGGTCGATGGACGAGTGAAGGCACGCCGTCGGGCGTGGTCAGTCCCCACAAACCTAAGACCTCGACCCAACACCCCGAACCCGCTCCGTAGGAGCGGTGGGTCAGATGGCAGGGGTTCGCAAGTCCGCTTATCGACAGCCGGTGACGGCGAAAGGCTTGGCTGCAATCGAGGCGGGCACGCTGACCTGGCTCGATGAAGAGATGTACAACAATCTCAACACCGGCCTTCTCGAACAATATCTCGAGGAGAAGAATCTCACAGAATCCTTCGAGGTCAGCCATTGGTCTCTCGGGAAAATCATGATCGGCATCCTGCTCGGGGCTGTCTTCAGCGGCGTCACCGCCTACATCGGCCTGAAAATTGGCTTGGCGGTATCGGCCGGATGGTACGTTGCCTATCTGCTCGGCATGGCCTTGAAATGGTCACCGTCAGAGGTCAACATCGCGACAAGCGCAACTACAGGAGCGATTCATGCATCGACAGGATTTATTTTCACATTCCCGGCCATCTTCCTCTTATCATCTGAATTCCAGACGGGTTACCACGTCAATGGTGAACCCTTGCTGTCTGGCATCGACGTCTTCCAACTCGCCTTCATCGGCATCGTCGCGAGCATGTTCGCCGGCTTCCTCGGCGTGATGTATTTCATCATCTTCCGCCGGGTTTGGTTGGTTGAAGATCCCCTGCCAATGCCCGGTTTTGAGGCCTATGTCAAGATGCTCGACATCGCGGCTGACGTCAATACCGGTGCGGCGGAATCCGCCAAGGAAAGCCTGCAGACCGTCGGCCTATGGTCGGCGATCACCATGGGCATCATGTTCATCATCGATTATCCACTGTTCTGGGCAGAGAAACTGACCATTGCCGACAAAATCGCTGTCACCTTTTCGGGGGACAAGAGTGGTCTGGCCTCGGTCTACTCCGAACGATGGATCCACCAACCCAGCGCATTGGTCGATGGCCGTTCGGTCAACAATGGCATCACCGGATGGGATGCGGCCAATCCCTTCGCCTACACCTTCCTCGGCATCGAGTTGAGCCCGACGCTTTTCGCCGTGGGTTGGTTCATGCGAATGAAGGTCGCTTTCTTGGTCAATATGGGCTCATTCGTTGCCTGGTTCTTCCTGATCCCCATGGCTGTATGGTTCAATCTGCCTGTGTTCACCGGGATCGACCCTGTCTCCGGCGCTGCGGTCTATACCCAGTTGCAGGATTTCGGTGAGGGCAGTCCGATTCAATGGGTCGCCTACAAGATGATCATTCGGCAGGTGGCCATCGGCGCCATTCTCGGCGGTGGGCTGCTCGGCCTGCTCAAGATGGCCCCGACCTTCCTGGCCATCTTCGGTGATATCGCCAAGGCCTTCACCGGGGAGACTGGACAGGAATACATCGAGGGCAAAGGATGGTACGAATGGCCGCTGCACCATATCCCGCTGTTCATGTTGCTCTCATTCTTCGCCATGATTCTCATCTTCTGGATGGGCGGGTTCCCTGTCCTTGCCGCCATCGTATTCGCATTGGTGCTCATTCTCACGACCTTCCTGCTCGGTGCCATCGCCGTGCGTGTGATGGGTGAGACGGGCATCGAGCCGGTCTCTGGAACCTCATTCATCGTCCTGCTGATGCTGCTCGGAATCTTTCTCGGCTATGGCGAATTCTTCGGCCTTGATCGCGAGGGTGCGATTCTCATCGCACTGGTCGGCACGACCGTCTTTGGCAGTGCAATCTCAATGTCGGGCACCGTCGTGGCGGATTACAAGAATAGCCTCTACATCGGCACCCGGCCCTATCACATCTCGAAGGGCAACATCATGGGGGTTGTGCCGGGCGCGATTCTCGGCGCGGGAATGGCGATCTTCCTCTCGGATCTCTTGGCCAATGGCCAGATTGAATTGTTGGCACCTCAGGCCAATGCCTTCGCAGGATTCACCGTCATGTTGGCCGAGGGTCAGGGCAACCTCTCGCTCCTGTTCATGGGATTCCTGCTCGGGGCCTTTGCCGAGTGGGCGACCGGAATGGGCACCTCTTTCGGGTTGGGAATGTACCTGCCCACGCCCTACACCTTCCCGATGATGATCGGTGGTGTCGGTCGAGATTGGTGGGAGTCCAACCGCCTGGCGCCGGTCATCGATTCAGTGCGCGAACAAGAGGGCAGTGCACACGCGGAGAAGAAGCGCGCTCTGCTGCTCCTCACGACCTTCATGATCGCCGCCGGCGCACTGCTCGGCGAGGCATTCTTCGGCGTCGAAGCAGCGGTCCTCGCCGTCATCGATGAGACATCCATCGCTTCGGTGAATGGCTATTGGGTGGCGCGTCTCGCAGGATTCGTCGTGCTCAACGTCGTGTTGTTCGTCGGGGTCTATGTTCAGTTCAAGCGGGTCGGCATCTTCGGCCGGGCAGAAGAGGCGTGAAGGTGAGACCCGTGGAGTCGCGGGCTGCGCCATTTCACGCATGGGGCATTCTCGCCATCGCTGTGCTCGCCGTGTCGAGTGCGGGCACTGTCTTCCTGATGATGCCCGAGGTCGGGCCGCTGCTCAAGGCGGCGTGGCGATTGCAGGCAACGGCGCTGATTCTACTGCCGTTCTTCCTCTATCAGATGCGGACGACAGATTTCCAATGGGATGGTCGGGTGATCGCCATCACCTTCGCTTCGGGGGTCTTCCTGTGGATTCACTTCGGCAGTTGGGTATGGTCTCTGGATCATACATCTCTGACGCATAGCTTGCTCTTTGTCACGGCGCATCCGTTGATCATCGTCGGCGGCATGACACTGTTGCGAATGCATCCGCATCGCTATGAGGCGATGGGGGCGGGTATCGCCATTATCGGTGCGATCATCGCCGTACAGGATGCCGGTTCGGGTAGGGTGACACTCGTTGGCGATGCGGCCGCATTCCTCGGCGCCGTCGCCATCGTCGGCTATCTCGCCGCGGGCCGCGTCCTGCGCAAGGAACGCCGCATGCCACTCTTCCTCTACGCCTTCCCAGTGACCCTTGTCGGTGCCGTCCTACTCACCGGACATGCGATGGTTGCAGAAGGGGCGACAATGTCGAACTCGGTGGCTGGTCTCGAGGTTTTCGGTTGGACGGATGCGGCATTCTTCGCACTGGTCGCCTATCTCGCTCTGGGCCCGGGTCTTGCGGGTCATACCGGGATCAATGCCAGCCTCCGCTATCTGCCGCCGCTGGTCATCTCGGTCAGTGTTGTGCTCGAGCCCCTGCTCGGTGGCATGCTCGGTTGGGCCCTCGGCGTCGAGGAAATCCCCAGCCTTTGGACCTGGGTCGGGGGGCCATTCATGGTGACGGGCACGGCGCTTGTGATTCTCGGGTCCCATCGTAGATTGACTCAAGACCCCCTCGCGTCTGAGTCGGAATGAGGGATGAAAATGGCCTGGCGAGAACCCTTATTCCTGACCAATGACGATGGTATCGATTCGGGTGGAATCGGCCATCTGATTCGCGTCCTCCATGCCCGTGGCCACCCGCTCGCCGTGCTCGCACCGAAGCATGAACAATCGGCCTCGGGTATGAAATTGACACTGAAACAAAGATTGGGATTCGCTGAGAGGGATGATCTCATCGAGTCGCTCGGCCTCGACCCCGACGGCCCTCCGATTCGTCTGTTCAGCCTCGACGGCACGCCCTGTGACTGTGTCATCGTCGCCATCGATGGTGGATTTGACACATGGGCACCTGAAATCCAACCGTTGCTCTGCGTATCGGGCATCAACCGTGGACCGAATGTCTCGGTCGATATCACCCATTCCGGAACGATCGCTGCGGCCCGAGAGGCGGCGCTCTACGGCATGCCCGGCATCGCCGTCAGCCTCGGCAC
>CAVOCV010000038.1:0-13949 GCA_963694325.1 Candidatus Thalassarchaeaceae archaeon
TGTAACCCCAACAGCGTACTTGACCATCTTCTCGAATGGCACAGGTGGATCTGGATCCCAAGGCTGCGGATTCAACAAAATCTCCAACGTCGGTGATTTGTAGATTGGTGCCCATTTCGTTGGCCGCGTCAATTGTCTGAGTATTGCCAATTCCCAATTGACCATACCCATTGTAACCCCAACATCGAAGATTACCATCCTCCATCAAACCACATGTGAATGATGAATCAACCGATGAAGGGCTGCTCCATGAGTTTTCGTCTTGTTGGCTGGTATAGATCTCATTGACCATTAAATCACCGAGCAAAGCGTACGGCAAACCGTCACCGATTTCAGAGACCTGGTCGCCTCTATTACCTGTGTGTCCATTGCCCAATTGACCATATCCGCCATAACCCCAACACTTGACGTTGCCATCGTCCAAGATGGCACAAGAATACTGGCTGGCTGCAGAAATTTGGATGGTTGCGCGGTCAGTTCCGAGGTCGAGATATGGGAGGTTGACACCCATGTCATTCGCCGTATCACCCCACACAATTGTGGATGAAGTACCCGTGAGCAAGGTCCCATAACTCGAATATTGGTATCCCCAGCACTTGGAGAGTCCGTTTTCAAGAACTGCACATGTGTGTGCATAACCAGCAGAAATATCGGTGGCTCGCAAATTTTCACCGAAATCAACGGCTACAAGGTTGGTACCCATCTGATTACTGGAACTACCAAGGTAATAGGCCGAAGTACCCGCGCCTAATCGGCCAGAATTGTAATTCAATCCCCAGCACTTGACTTCCCCTGTGTCCATCAGTGCACAGGTGTGGTCACCTCCAGCGGTGAGTTTGATGGCAACCCCATCCAAATCAGTGAATGCAAGATAATCTCCCATTTGATATTGGTAATTTCCTTGATTGGTTGAGTTGCCTTGGCCCAATTGACCATACCCATTGTAACCCCAGCACTTGACACTGCCATTGCTAATCAGTGCGCATGAGTGCCGCGATCCAGTGACCACTTGGATGGCTGTAAGGTTGGTTCCAAGATTGGTGAAGGCCAATGATTCACCCATTTGATCGGGCTGACTGCCTTGACTGGTTGTGTTGCCTTGGCCCAATTGACCGTGGTTGTTGTAACCCCAACATTTGACAAGCCCTTGAACTGAGACTGCACAGAAGTGCATGTACCCTGCCGTGATTTGGGCGGGTCGGAAGAATGGGATTTCAAGATCATTGGATGAGGCTTGAGGCGTGATTTCACTACCCGAACCAGAGCCGGTTGCAACCGGTGATTCTGGACTGTAATCATCGCCATAGGATGCATCGTTCCCTAGAACACCTTGTGAACCATCACCCCAGCAATAGACACGAGTGGTGGTTGAATTTTCAAACAAGCCACAGGTGCTTGAGCCACTCTCACTGGTTTCAATTTCGATTGGAGTCCATCCATTCAGAACTTGGACGTTCAACGGGTTTGCTGAGGACGTTGGGAATCCACTGCCAATACCCAATTGTCCATTGTTATTGTCACCCCAGCAGTATGCCGTATCTGCGGCAATGCCACAGCCGTGTCCAGTTCCCACACTGATCGATGTGTGTGAATCATTTGTGGAACCCATGTCGACTCGGGTACCATTCACAGATGCACTGCTGTTGCCTAGAAGGCTACCACCCCAGCATGCGGTTTCGGTGAGTTCTGAGTTGAGTGCACAAGTGATGTCATCACCTGCACTCATTCCACTGAATGCCAAGTTCGAAGCGCCCGCGTAGTGACTGCCAGCGCCTGCAAGATCTACCAGAACTGGGGAACTGCTGTTGGTGGATGTCGTCGTACTACTGCCCAGCGTCATGCTTGAGGTTCCGCCATTGTAACCCCAACAGTAGATGGCGTTGGCAATATTTCGTGCACAGGTATGTCGTGTACCGGTTGCAATCTCTTCAATAAATCCAACTCCGCTGGGAAGAACAAGCAAAAGTGGAGTCGATGATTGGCCACCGGATTGCCTGGCAAATCCAGTATCAATACTGATGTTGTCGACCCAAGTAGTGTCAGGGGCGGTACTCGTCGAACTGTCTTTCCCGTAACCCCAAGTAAACGTGTGAGTTCCCGCTGAAAATGAGGTGTTGTAATTCTGCCATGTAGGATTGTTACCAGACCAACGAGCGGTGTATGATGTGCGTGAACAACTTGGATCGTCAATGCAGAAGTAGAGGAAATCACCATTTGATTGGCCGATACCATTTGGTTGGCTGATGGTTTGATAATCAAAACTGATGTTTCCTGCACCAGTGAACAATGTGATGGAGAATTTCGTATCCGAGCCATGAGCGTGATTGTTGCTCTTGTATGAATAATTTCCAACACTGCTGATGGATGAATCCCTTGACCAGACGGGTGTCCCTGAGGTGATCCATTCACTGCTGACTGTGGATTCCCAACTTTCCCCAAAGACCGCACTGGGAACTGGTACCATGCTCTCTCCAGTCTGTGAATCAGCACCACTACCCCAACAGTAGACATCGCCATTTTGTGTGGTTACACAGGTGTGGCTTGAACCAGCCGAGACTGAAAGGGCACGAACCCCAGAGGGGAGTTGTGCAGCAGAAGGCAAAGAACTGCTTACTGAAGTTCCAATGCCCAATTGACCATCGGAGTTGGAACCCCAACAGTACACCTCTCCATCTTTGCTAACCGCACAGGTGTGATCCTGTCCTGCATCGACGTCAATGGCCTCGAAGTCAGAAGGCAAGTCGGTTGAGACAGCCCAAGCGGATTTGGCGGCGGTTGTACTAGAATCGCCAAGCTGGTACTGGTCATTCTTGCCCCAGCAGGATATAGATGAATCCAAGAGGATGGCGCAGGCATGATCTTCTCCAACGGTAATCACACTGGATTCGCCCACGCTGGGCAAATCGTTCTTGGAGTCGAATCGGTCACAGATTCCATCACCATCGAAGTCGGCTGGAACGCTGCTTGCATCGAATCGGTCCGTTTGACAGCGAATTTCATCCATGCCAGTCCAACCGTCTCCGTCACCGTCAATGTTGATGCCCGTACCTGCATATCCGATCTTGTTGAAGACATACAAGTCGTCAGGTGCGCTGCTGAATTCAAGGTGCGATGAAACCCAAAGGCGACCCGATTCGTGAACTGCAGCCGATAGGTACCCTGAACCGAAATTGAAGATTTGATCTGAAATCCAGGAACCATCGATGAGGCGATAACTGACTGTGGTTGAACCGATTCCAGCAACCACGATTGGGGCTAGATCGGCATCGACAACCAAATCGAACACATCGGTCCCTGAACTGGTCACGACTTGGTCAACCCAGTTTGATGTGGTCAAACATGTGGTATGACAGACTGAATAAACCAGGGCAGGACTTCCTCTAGCTGGATCATCATGCAGAGTGTGGATTGAACCATTCAAACCGACTGAAATTGCTGTGTGGTTAGAGGATGCGGTGCTGTAGTAGGTTTCAGAATAAGTTGAACCATCATACACACCATAGATTTGGCAGCCATTACAGCCGTTGACAAAAGCACCATCTATCGCGGCAAAGTGGATATTACCTGCTGAATCGACATCTGAATCCCACGAAGCGTAATTTGAGGCAAACGTATGAAGTGATGTACCATCGAACACAATCTCTGCTCGTTCGGCAGTCGTGCCTGACACTTGAGTGAGAGAAGGAACATTGGTGGAAGAAGTCCAGCGACCGTTGGATTTGGTCGCGTAATAAATTGTGTTGGCATCATCAATTTGGACAATGTGTGGCACGTCATTGGAATCAAAGGTGATGTCGACATCGATAATCGCGCCATTTGCATCGTGAGGGATGATTTCGACTGCCCATAGTCCATTCTCGTAGGTGGCCAAACGCAGGCTGTCATCGCTGGATTGATCATCAATGTAAACGACTGAAGCACAACCATTGGAACGCAATTCGAGTGTGTTGAGGTCGCCAAGATCCGGAATGGCTTGCAAGTCGACCTCTTCTGAATTGAAGGTGCCATGGATGGGCACGAACATGCGCGCACAATCTTCCGCCTCAAATGCAGTTGAAAGGAACAAGGCAACATCGTCGGTTGGCATATCTTGAGAATCATCACCACGATATGCAGTGTCGCCATATCCCAGTCGACCTTCTTGGCCTGAACCCCAGCACTTGATCCCGCCACCACTCTTTAGGGCGCAAGCAAATGCATCACCGACTTCAACTTGGTTGATGTTACCTGAACCGAGACTGATGGTGTTGAGATTGGTGCCCATTTCGTTGATGCCGTCACCACGGTGGTTGGTATCCCCCAACCCGAGCTGGCCCTCAGTATTTCGACCCCAGCACTTGACATCATTTCCAGTAACAACTGCACATACGCTATTCACGCCGGCATCGACCGAAAGCGCATTGCCTGAACCCAGAGAGATTGCAGACAGGCTGCTTGGATTGTTGACATCGTTGGTGTTGCCCTGGCCGAGTTGGCCGTAGTTGTTGAGACCCCAGCAAATCAGATCGTTGTTGTCAAGAATCGCGCAAGTCACATCTTCGCCTGCAGTAATTTGCGAAGCGGAACGTCCTGAGGGTAGGGAAACTGTGGATAGTGAACTGCCCATTTCTCCAGCACCATCACCAATCGTGTTGGTATTTCCAATGCCGAGTTGGCCGTAGGTGTTGTCGCCCCAGCAGACAATGCTTGCATCATCCAACAGAGCACAGGTGTGGTCAGCGCCAAGGGCGAGTTCATCCACAGTTCGACCAGAGGGCAGAGAGACGGTGGAGAAGTCATCACCGATTTCATCAACATCGTCACCAATGTGGGTCGTGTTACCCAATCCCAATTGTCCGGCATCATTTGCACCCCAACAAACCAGATCGTTGTTGTCTAGAACGGCACAAGTGTGTGACCCGCCTGCTTCAATCATGTCGACGCTGCGACCGGTGGGCAACGAAAGATAGGGGAGCACGTCACCCATCTCGATGTATCCATCACCGAATCCATCTAAATCATCGAACCCAATCCCCAATAGGGAGATTTCACCCCAGCACTTGACAGCACCAGAGGCGTTGACGGCGCAAGAATGTGTATCAGACAATGCGAGTTGATGAACATTGAATTGTGAACCCAATAGAGCGAATGGTAGGTCGAGACCCATCTCGTCAACTTCATCACCGAGGATGAGAGAATTTCCGATCCCCAATTGGCCGCTTGAACCGTTGCCCCAGCACTTGACATCACGAGCACTGGCGAAAGCGCATGAGTGTTTTCCGCCCACTTCAAGTTCAATCGCAGTCCCAGTTGATTCGCTAGGATTGATTTTCTCAAGCAGTTCCTTGGGTGGCTCATCGCTTGGTGTACCCAGAATGTAGGTGGTCTGGGCCATCAAAAGCATGAGGGTCGCAAGAAAGATGGCCTTCCCCCTCGCGTGCGCGCGCATGAGTCTGGGCCAATTTGTTCATCCATATAATATTGGTTGGGGGCATTGGAACTGACAGCGATTACCTCAGCCCACTGAAAGCCCATTGATTAAACAATTCCGAGCCAAAGGGTGCTTTACTGAACCCATTACTTGGCCAATCTTGATGCCTCTTGGGCCTCAGTCCAGAGCTCACCAGCCGCGCTGGTCCATGCGGACCTTGAGGGACTCGATCTCGAGTCCGTCCATGGCCCGTCCGGCCATCATCGCGCTGGCTTCTGCGATCTTGTTCGGGTCCTCAAAGTGGTGCGTCGCCATGACGATGGCCTCGGCCGTGGTGACCGGATTCTCCGACTTGAAGATGCCAGAACCGACGAAGACCCCGTCCATGCCATGACTCATCAGAAGCGCGGCATCGGCGGGGGTGGCGATGCCACCGGCGCTGAAGGTGACGACGGGAAGTCGGCCCATCTCACGGACTTCTCCGAGCACTTCCAAGACGCTTGAATGCACATCGTTGAGGGAACCGAAGGGTGTATTGATGACTGTGAGTTGGTGCTCACTCGCAGCCTCGAGGCGACGGAATCCATCGCTGATGGTGGATGCGATGGTCTCGAATTCCTGCGCGGTCGAGCGCTGGATGAGATCGATCTCGGCGGCGACGATTCGGGCGTGCTGGATGGCGGCGACGACGTTGCCGGTGCCCGCTTCGCCCTTGGTGCGAATCATTGCTGCTCCTTCGACGACACGGCGAACCGCTTCGCCAAGGTTGGTGCAGCCGCAGACGAATGGGATGGTGAAATCATTCTTGGCGATGTGATAGAAGGGGTCGGCAGGGGTCAGGACTTCGGATTCGTCGACCATGTCGACGCCCAATGCCTCGAGGACACGGGCTTCCTCATCGTGACCGATGCGAGCCTTGGCCATCACGGGAATGCTCGTGGTTTCGATGATGCCGTTGATCAGGTCTGGATGGCTCATGCGCGCGACGCCTCCATCTGCGCGGATGTCGGCGGGGACCCGCTCGAGCGCCATCACGCTGGTCGCGCCCGCGTCCTCAGCGATGTGGGCCTGCTCGGGCGTGACGACATCCATGATGACGCCGCCTTCCTGCATCTTGGCGAATCCACGCTTCAGCAATTCTGTGCCTTTTCGCATCTCAGTGAGCTTGAACGACATGGCTATCGCTCCGTCCAACGTTGGTGCGCATTAGAACCTTCTCGACCGACTCAGTCGTCAGCGAGGACGGGGGAATCGCCGGTGGCAATCTCGGCATCGAGGGCTTCGATCTCGTTGCGCTCAATCCAGTGCTCTTCCTCGGCCGGCACGTCGGTGTCGGCGAAGATCGCCTCGACGGGGCACTCTGCAATACAGGCGCCGCAGTCGATGCACTCATCGGCATCGATGACCAGATAGGTCGGGAGTTCGCGGAAGGCCTCGACAGGACAGACGGCAACGCATTCCTGATACTTGGCATCCACACAGGCGGTCGTGACGACGTGGGTCATGCCCTTGCGTGGATGCACGAGGGATATGAACCTGTGCGATTCGGTTGCCTTGAATCTGGCTCATTCTGGAGGGAGGGGCAAGCCCAATCTCTCGGCCTTTTCTGCCGATCCGGCGAGAAATGTCCGGGCGTTCTCCAAGCCGTTCTGTCCAGGGTAGACCTCGAACTTGATCCGGCCTTTGACCTGCTCCTCATTGGAGTCGCTGAATTCTATAACCCCAGCAACCAGTTTGGCAAGGCTGAGTCGGATATGAAGGGTATTCCCTTCGTCGATTCGCTCTGGTAATGTATCGGATCGGGCCAGTTTGTCGAGGAGTTCGAAGCCGAGATAGGGCACAGAGGTGCGCGCCGCTTTCTTTCGGGTGATGGTGGCGCTCAGCATGGTCATCTTTGCACCGTGGTAGGACTTCACCCTCTCGCGGTCCACCTTGGCCTCGCCACCGGTCAACCAGCTCATGGCGGCCTCGATGGCATCGAGATTCCCAACCGCGCTAGAGGTTGCGATCCACGTCACATTGTGTACGGCCACACCGCTTCGGCTGCGGGGGTAGTCTATGACCCCTATGGGGTCAGGCCATCCCGTTCAAATACTGGAGGCAGGTCGCCCGGCCCGCAAGTGGGGTAGCCCCCGCGACAGATACGGAGATGAATTCCATGGCAAGTAAGGGTGCAGCATCGCGAGCAGCGTCTCGCAAGCAGAAAGACAAGTGGAAGGCAAAGCGGTGGTACCAGATCCGCGCACCTCGACAGCCTTGGCACTTCAAGCTCATCGGCGAGACCCTCGCCGAGGAAGACGAACTCCTGGTCGGTCGCATGTACGAAATCACGCAGCAAGAGGTCGATGGTGACTTCTCCAAGATGCACGTGAAGCTCAAGTTCCGCGTCACCGAGGTCATCGGTCAGGACGCAATCACCGAATTCGCCGGTCACGAGGTCCTCAAGGACCACGTGCGCCGCCAGGTGCGCCGCTACCGTGGCAAGATCGATGGCGTGGTCGATGCGATCACAGATGACGGATACTACGTCCGCATCAAGCCGTTCATGATCTCGCAGGGTCGAATCAAGGCCAGCCAGAAGAGGGCGATGCGCGAAGCCGCGCACAACGTCGTTCTGCAGGTCGCTGCCCGCAACACCTGGCTCGCACTTCAGAAGCAGATTCTCTCCGGTGAACTGGAGCAGGCGATCGAGGCCGCCGCGCGCAAGATCGCAGCGGTTCGAACCGTCATCGTTCGCAAGAGCCAACTCGTTCAGGACGGCGTCGTCGCTGGCGATGGCCCGACACTGGACGATGTCCGCGAGGACGAGGAGCGAGCAGCCGAGGCCAAGAAGGCGGCCCTGGCCGCAGCCATGGTAGAGGACGACGATGAGTCTGAGGACGAATCCGAAGACGAATCCGGTGACGAGACCTCCGATGCACCCGCCGAGGAGGCTGCCGAAGAGGCAGCACCCGAAGCGGCATCCGATGAAGCGGTCGACTACACTTCTCTGAAGGTTGCAGAACTCAAGGAACTGCTCAAGGCGGCCGGCAAGCCGGTCTCTGGCAAGAAGGCCGAGCTCATCGCGCGCCTTTCGGAGTGAGGTGACGGCGGATGGCCCGCCTCACGGTGCTCTGCGGCACGGGGATGACCGAACTCGCGACCTCAACCGAGGGCGCTGAGGTCGAGACCTTCCGTTCCGAGACGCCATGGGGTGAGGTTCCGTGTACGCGCGTGCGCGTGGGCGGGCATGAGATTCTCTTCATCTACCGACATCACCGACCCGATGGCGAGGTCAATCCGCCGCACAGTATCGAACATCGCGCCAATGTTCACGCCGCGATTTCCTTCGATCCAGCCGCCGTGGTCAGCGTGTGGTGTGTGGGAACCATGGATGCGGACTTCCCGCCCGGTGTGGTCGGTGTGGCCGATGATTGCCTCGACATTTCGGGCACGGTCTGGACTTTTCATGATGAAAAGGCCGTGCATGTGAACCGCACCGAGATGTTTGATCGTGCACTCAATGCCATCGCGACCGGTGCTCTCGAAGGTCAGGCTGACGCCGGACCGAATGCCTACCGACAGATTGTGGGTCAAGCCAGTGGGCCGCAGTTCGAGAGTCGTTCCGATGTCGAAGCCTATGCACGTCTCGGCGCGACCTGCGTCAACATGACGATCGGTGGCGAATCGCGTTGCATGTCCGAGCAAGACGCCCCGCACATCGGCCTCCTATTGTCGAGCAATTGGGCGGCCGGCAAGGACCCCAACGATGCCTTGGCCCCCGTCGACCACCACAGTGTGGAAGACCTTGCAGCGAGTATGCGAGCCCGGGTCTGGGCGGCCATCCTCGCCATCGGCGATGCGCAGTAGGTTCATCGGCTCGATGGCCAAGCGCTGCGGCATGAGACCGGTCAGTGTCGATGAATGGGTCGAGGTCGAAGCCGCAGAATCCCCCGATGGAACATGGCCCACGATGATGGGACGCGTTGCGAGATTCCACCACAAGCACGACTTCGCAGCGCCTGAGAACAACGGCCACGACATGGGTTACAGATTGGCCCTGATGATCGAAGAGCTCGGTGAACTCTCCGCGGCCATCACCAAAGGAAAACCGGCCGCGGAAGCCGCCGAAGAGCTTGCAGATGTCTTCATCCTCACACTCGGAAACGCCCTCGCCATGAATGTCGACCTCGAAGCGGAGTTCCACAAGAAAATGGACAGAATCATGCAACGCCCGTCAAAACGGGGCGGCATGGGCATCCGGGTCACCGAATATCGAGGGGAAGAAAGTTGAATCAGATTCACTTTCAATACTGAGACCGATGTCGCCGCACTGGAACATTGATCAGTTGCGCGTCCAGATGGCGTAGGTCGTTTCGTGGTCGTTATCATCGTCCGCTGGAATGGTCTCGACGACGGATTCTTTCCACTCCGCCCGGTTCCATTCTGGGAACTTGACATCGCCGGAACCGTCGGTGTGAACGGTCGTGATGTGCATCTCGTTGACGCGATCGGCGAACATCGCATAGATTTGGGCCCCGCCGATGACCCAGCAGGATTCGCAACCTTCGGCATAGGCGACCTCGATGGCGCGTCCTGGATAGAGGGCGACATCTGCCTCTGGATGACTCCAAGCCATGTCTCTCGACATGACGATGTTGACCCTCTCGGGCAGTGGGCGATAGGCGTCCGGAAGTGAATCCCAGGTTTTCCGTCCCATGATGACGGCGTTGAATCCGTCCCCTTCGGTCAATCGTTTGAATCGGGCCATGTCCGCCTTCAATCGCCACGGCAGCGAATCGCCACGGCCGATACAACCGTCGACATCCATCGCGACGATGAGTTTCAGGTCCATCGGGCTCACACACTGATCGGCGCCGTGATATGCGGGTGGTGGATATAGTCGACAATTTCGATGTGCGCCGCCGTGAAGTCATCGATATTGGTGATCGAGGGGTCGAGTCTCAGTTGCGGAAGTTCAAGCGGCACCCTGGACACCTGCTCTCTGGCCTGTTCCAAGTGATTCAGGTAGAGGTGGGCATCCCCAATCGTGTGAACCAAATCCCCCACGCCAAGGCCACAGACCTGCGCCATCATGTGGGTCAACAAGGCATAACTCGAGATGTTGAAAGGCACGCCGAGGAAGACATCCGCACTGCGCTGATACAATTGCAGGCTCAACTTTCCATTCGCCACGTGGAACTGGAAAAAGGCATGACAGGGCATCAGTGCCATCTCCTCCAACTCACCGACATTCCAAGCGCTGACAATGATGCGTCGGCTCATCGGATTCTCCTTGATCATGTGAATGGCCTCTGCAATCTGGTCGATGACCCCGCCATCCTCTGTCTCCCAGCGCCGCCACTGCTTGCCGTAGACTGGGCCGAGCTCACCGTTTTCATCGGCCCACTCGTTCCAGATGCGAACCTTGTTCTCCTGCAGGTAGGACACGTTGGTGTCACCGGAGAGGAACCACAGCAATTCGTGGATGATGCTGGGCCAGTGCACGCGCTTGGTGGTGACGGCGGGAAAGCCATCGTTCAGGTCGAAGCGCATCTGATGGCCGAAGACGGACAGGGTGCCCGTGCCCGTTCGGTCGTCCCTTTCGACACCCTCGAGGAGGATTCTGCGAATGAGGTCCAGATAGGTCTGCATGGTGAGCAGGAGGGTTCCTGCCGACGCGGTTATTGAAGACTTTCACGCACCCTTTCAGGGTGCGCCCAATGCCGCGAGGGATGCGATGAGTTGGTCTGTGAACTTTCGATACAGTTCGCCGAGCGCTGCGCGCTGTTCTTCCGCGGGTGCATCGATGATCGCCAAGAGGTCCGATTCGGATTGATTCCCGCCCGCAGGTGCGATGATCCAATCGTTCCAGGTGATCGCTTCTCCATAGGAGATGCCGACACGTTTCCAGAAGCGGATCATCTTGTCGCCGGGTGCCATCACATCGCGTGCCCCGGTGATGGCCGTGGGGTGGACGGGCACATCGGGAAAACTCGCCGCCAGCCGAGCCACGCCGGTCTTGCCTCTGGACAGGAATGGCGCTTCCGTGCGCCGCGACCGAGTCCCTTCAGGGAAGATGCCCATCGACAGCCCGGCTTCCAGCACATCGGCAGCCCGACTCAGTGCATCCGCGGCACCGGACTCACGGTGGGTCCGAATCTGTCCCGTTGTGCGCATGATGAATGCGGTGAACGCCTTGCTGAAATGGGCATCCTTTGCCAAGTAATGCGTGCGCCTGCGGATGCCGGGAATGACGCCGAAGGGATCGACGTGCGAGGTGTGATTTCCAGCGATGATCACCGCACCCTTTCGCCGAACGCGATGGATGCCGCGGTAGCGATACTGGAAGATCGTTCGCAAGAGATGAGGAATCGTTGTCAGCAGTACGGTATAGCCGGGGGACTTTGGCAGCGGGATGTCCGTGCCGGGAATCCGGCACATCTCGCGAAAGGCTGCCAATGTCTCCTCCATGCACTTTCGGGGCATCACTTCTCTCTTCATGCTTGCCGATGGATTCGGGCGCAAGGTTGAGAACCGGGACCCACCGCCTTGCGTCCGTGAGGGTCGCACTCTTCCTGCTCGGCGTCCTGCTCCTGCCGATCGCCGCACCGACCGCGGTCGCATGGCGCGCCGATGGTTGGCTGTCACAGGATGTTGTCGGCGGTGAGCGCCTTCGCCTCGGCGACGAGTTCGGATGCCAGGGGATGCCCGGCCGCGATGTCGCCGATGACCTCACCGTCATCGAGGATTGCAAGGATTACCTGACTTCGAACATCGAGGCCTCTCGTTGGGGGACTGCCCCACTCTCATTCGGCATCGACAGCCGCGTCATTGATACCCCGATCAAAGAGGCGCTGACCGAATCCGGTTTCGCAATCATCGGCGGCCAATCCTACCGCGGCGACACCGATGGATTGGTCGAGATGGCGCGCAGCGGTGGGAGTCTCGAGAAAAATATAGCCAGCATTACAGACATCCAAGATGGCATCGAAGAGAATGGCTATGCCAACCTCTACTGGGAAGCCCAACTCGAAGATCTCAACGTCCGACGAGACAAGGAGGTTGTCGCCTGGATCGAGGACCAACCCTTCTGGTTCACCACCTGGGGGGAATGGCTCACCGCTTCCCACCCCCCTGTCACACTCTCTCAAAATACGACCGAGGCCACGCTCCGCGGCACGTCAACCATCCACGGACAGTGGACCACGCCCGGGACTGCCTTCCTGTCCGTTCCCGGGGCCAATATCAGTGCGGTCGAGCGCATCGATGGGCTCGAATTTCCGGTCTTGACCGAGGCGGACCGACAGCTCACACCGGGTTACCGATTGCTCGACAATCACAGCGTGATTATGACCATCCCACCCCAGGTCGAAGTGCGCATCGCATGGGATGGTGAGGGAATTGCCTTCATCTCCGGAGCGCATTTCAACAATTTGACACCCTTCATGGCAACCGGCCATCACACGACGGATTTGTTCGAGTGGAGCAAGGATTTCCAGGAGAGCCCGATTCGATTCACCTGGCTGATTGAGCCCCAAGCAGAGATCGAGCCGACGTGGATACTGCCGGCCATCGCCGTCATCACGATCCTCATCGTGCCCGGCGCGGTCTGGTGGACCCTTCGCACCGAACGCAAGGCAGACCCCGAAGAGGAATGACTCAGCCTTCGATGCTGATCCCGGCCGCATCCAATGTCGTGAGAATGCGACGCAGTGCATCGGTCTGAACGAGGGCTTCGGGGGCATAGACACCCGGTCCCAACCCGTCGCCCTCGGCCATCATCTCGGCAACATCGACACAGACCAGACCTGTGGTTCGCGCCATCGAGGACCCATCGGGTCCACCTGCATCGAACACGGTCCACACCTGATCTCCGACCTCGACCCGGAGGTAGGTGAACTCAGGTCGCGCAGGATCAAATCGCCACGCCTCGATGAGATCGGTTTCGAGGAAGTCACCGGCGAGGTAGCGATCGATATGTCCGGGCCAGCGCAGGGTGTACTCGATGAGATTTGGAATGGCGACCGTGTCGAGCAAGGACCGCACACCATCGGTGAGGAAGGCTTCCATCTCGCCACAAGGCGTCATCATTCGATGCCGTTCGCTAAGTGCGGGCGCAGCGACAATCTTGCCATCTCGGAGAATGCGCGCCGGTCGGGTGTATTCCTCGATCACATCCGAGGGCGAGAACGGTGCCATGTAGGACCAATCATCATCCGGCACCTGCGGATTGCCACCGACCCAGATTCGCGCCGAATCCGCGGGGCCATCCAGCAACGCATCGGCGACGAGAAGATTCGACAATCCCGGCGCAATACCGAGATCAAAGAGCAGTTCGGAACCGTGCTCCAAGGCCAGCGAATGAAATTCTCTCGGATCCTCAGCCGTGAAGGAAAGGTCAGCCACCCTCATCCCCTCTATAGAGAGTAGGGGTGCACGAACCGCATGGCCAACGCGCCCGGGAAGACAGTTCACGACGACATCCGAACCCGCGACGATCGACGTCACATCGTCCAACTCGATCCGTTGCTGAATCTGCACAATGGAGGGTGGTAGA
>CAVOCV010000039.1:0-13878 GCA_963694325.1 Candidatus Thalassarchaeaceae archaeon
GTTGGGATTGAGAAGATTGGTGATGACGCCTCGCTTGAGCGACTCGGGCTCGACCGGCGTGTCCTCATCCCGTTGCAGCGAGGGAGCGGGACTGCGCAGCCCATCGATGCCGAGGTAGGTGAGGAATGCCGCGCCCGCGAGGTAGAGGAGGGTGGCGACGCCAGAGATGCCGGTCGCTGTGTACCACAGCAGGGCGCTCAGGGTGATGATCGGCGCATCTGTGATGAGCGGTGCGAGGGCAACCTTGGTGCCGGCCTTCCAGTCGTAACGCAGGGTCTCTGAGATGACCAACGTATTGAGCGGGCCGGGCTTGATGCCTTCTGCCAGCCCGAGCAGCGCGCCCGCTGTGAACAGCGCCCACAGCGTCGGCTCGTTCAGCAGCGCATCGAGCGCGGACACATGGTTCACCGCTCTCGACGGCCCAGACCGGCGACGATTGCGCCTGCACCGAGTACGGCGAGGGTGGCCAATCCGCTGACCGCGGGGATGGACGAACCGCCGCCACCGCCGCCACCGCCGCCACCCGGGGTGTTTCCGAGTGCTGCATTGATGGCACTGAGATCATGTCCTGATGCTGGAGCGAGAGAATTGAGCGTGACCCCAACCTGGTCCTGCGCCGAGGATGCTGCCGAACCCGTAAGGTACGTCAAACTGATTTGGGCAGGTGCATCAGCATAGGTTGTAGAATCAGGGCCAATGAAATTGTACACACTGCCAGTATCATCCTCAGCCAATACCATCATCCCAACGAATCGGGCCTCATCGTCGCTCCACAGCGCGAATGCATCGCCGTCAACATACGGGATGTCGGCTTCATAGTCCTCAAGCAAGAATTCCAAGCGTTCGCCGAACGTTTCCATGGTGGTTTCAAGATTGGAGTTTTCAAGAGCTGAACCCATGGTTTCCATCTTATCTTCGAACTCCAGGAGAGGTGTGCTTTGCTGAGTCACCCCTTCGTCTGAACCGTCTCCACAGTCATCTGTTCCATCGTTGACCCAACTGTTTGGAATGGTGTTTCCATTGTTGCAAAGGAAATCCTCTGCCTCGGTTTGCTCGGCTACATCATCGACCCAAGCTTCAACCTCTTGGGCAATCACATCAGAGATGCCAATTGAATTGGTGCTGCCATCTGCAGCATGCATTGAACCTAGGCCGAGTGTTTCAGCAAACCCGGGCGTCATTGGCAACCCATGAACGGGGTCAACCGTGATTGCGTTGGCTCCTTGCTCAACAACCACATCTAGGCTTGGAGAATTGACGAAATCATACCAC
Organism: Candidatus Thalassarchaeaceae archaeon; assembly: GCA_963694325.1. Lineage (GTDB taxonomy): Archaea > Thermoplasmatota > Poseidoniia > Poseidoniales > Thalassarchaeaceae > MGIIb-P. The sequence continues at coordinate 1,273 of CAVOCV010000039.1, forward strand.
ATTCCAAGTTCAAATTCCTCGTCTGTGAATGTGCCAGAGTCTGTGTATGAATCTGAAATGGTAAGGTCGAATGCATCGGCTTGCAATCCGATTTCACCGGCAGGAATACCGGTGATGGCAACGTTGTACGAAGAAGCAGTTTCAAAGGTCCCAGAGATGGTGCCACATTGGCCCCCACCTACACAATTCGGTGAGACTCCATCGCCCGGCCCGGCATTGAGCAACTCATCGACCAAGGGGGCCGGTTCGTACAACCGCGACTTGACTTCCAACTCCTGAACCTCGAACCCAAAAGTGGTAGAGGCCTGTACGCTCCAATCAATGGATTCGCCGCCCGCCTCGGCCATGAGATCAATCCCCATGTCGATGCCGGTGGAAATTTCACCAGTCATTGAGAGGTCGGCACCCACGAATTCCAGACTTGCTGTGACGTATTCTGTGTAAAGAATGTCCATCACGAATAGTTCCTCAGTATCTACCGTACCGGTAGCATCAATGGATTCAGCACCATGTGACCACACCACCAGCAAGGCAGAATCGATGAGTACTCCATGGCGGACCGTGATCTGTGTGAATCTCTCATTCACATTGTGGGAGTCGCCATCTGCATCAATGATGGTTGTGACGCCACCTTCCCACTGCTCAACGTAGATTCCAGTTTCTCCACTGTTGGCTTGGATGTAAGTCAAATCGAACCCGGCATAATCGGCCGCATCGGATACATCGGTGATGATGTCTTGGAGGGAAATTCCGGTCATGACTGCGACGTCATCATCCAGATTGACCCATTCATATTCGACACCCCAAGCGGTGGGGTCATTGTCAGTGAAATCCGCACTCGTCGTCGGCACGAAGAGGGCCGAGATCATCAGGCAGGCAGCAAACACAAGCGCACGAGGCTTCGAGTTCATGCCCAGACCGGATGAGCAGAAGTATTTGATGGTCACCCCAGCGCCTCCCGGGTGCCGGCCTTCCAGTCGTAACGCAGGGTCTCTGAGATGACCAACGTATTGGCGGGCCGGGCTTGATGCCTTCTGCCAGCCCGAGCAGCGCGCCCGCTGTGAACAGCGCCCACAGCGTCGGCTCGTTCAGCAGCGCATCGAGCGCGGACAGATGGTTCACCGCTCTCGACGGCCCAGACCGGCGACGATTGCGCCTGCACCGAGTACGGCGAGGGTGGCGAGTCCGCTGACGGCCGGGATGGTGGAGGAAATCTGAACGTCAATCCTGACAATTTGAAAGTGAACGGGAAAAGCGGACGTTCTGAAACTGAAAAGTTGGGAGAGCCAGACGCCTTTCGGCATCTGACCCCCCCGGTTTTCTACGAGGTTTCAAAGGAGGTGATCCATCTGCAGGTTCCCCTACAGATACCTTGTTACGACTTAACCCTCCTTGTCTAAGGCAGGCTCGAATACCCCATTAAAAGGCAGCCTCACCCACCCCAAACTAAGATGGTTTGACGGGCGGTGTGTGCAAGGAGCAGGGGCATATTCACCGCGCCATTTTGAGACGCGATTACTACGAAATCCAGCTTCACGAGGGCGAGTTACAGCCCTCGATCCGAACTACGACCAGGTTTCGGGATAGCGCCTTCTTTCGAAGTGGCAGACCCATTGTCCTGGCCTTTGTAGCGCGCGTGTAGCCCAGAGCATTCGGAGCATACTGACCTGTCGTTGCCCCCGCCTTCCTCTGACTTCACGCCAGCGGTCTCGCTATAGTGCACCGAATCCGGGGATCCGGTTGGCAAATAGCGATGGGGGTCTCGTTCGTTATCTGACTTAACAGAACGCCTTACGGTACGAACTGACGACGGCCATGCACTACCTCTCGAACAATCCAATAAGCTCATCACGCTGATCTTCATATGTCCGTCGGCTCTGGTGAGTTTTCCGGCGTTGAATCCAATTAAACCGCACGCTCCTCTCGTTGCTGTGCTCCCCCGCCAATTCCTTTAAGTTTCAGCCTTGCGACCGTACTCCCCAGGCAGTGGACTTAACATCTTCACTCCGGCACTGGGGATACTCGTAGAATCCCCAACACCAAGTCCACAGCGTTTACACCTAGGACTACCCGGGTATCTAATCCGGTTCGTGCCCCTAGGCTTCGTCCCTGACCGTCGGATCCGTTCTAGTATGGCGCCTTCGCAACAGGTGGTCCCCTCAGGATGACTGGATTTTACCCCTACCCTGAGAGTACCCCATACCTCTCCCGGTCCCTAGTCTGGCCGTGCTCGCAGAATTCAAGCCGTTAAGCGGCTTGATTTACCCACGAATGTACCAGACCGGCGACGGACGTTTTAGGCCCAATAAAAGCGACGACCACTTGGGGTGCCGGTATTACCGCGGCGGCTGGCACCGGTCTTTCCCACCCCTTATTCACCAACCGATTAAAAGTTGGTAAAAGACTAGACTTTGTCTAGCCACTTGGAATTCCCTCATCACAGTTTCCTGCAGTGTGAAGTTTTCGCGCCTGCTGCACCCCGTAGGGTCTGGATTCGTGTCTCAGAATCCATCTCCGGGCGATTGCTCCCACAACCCGTACGCGTTGAAGGCTAGAGGGTACATTACACCCCCTACAACCTGATACGCCGCAGGCCCATCCTATGCCGCCGGAGCTTTGATCCACCCACCGTTCCAGGTGTGGTGGACTATGGAGTATTATTCTCAGTTTCCCGAGGTTATTCTCCAGCATAGGGCAGGTTACCCACGTGTTACTGAGCGGTACGCCGAGTCCTTGAAGACTCTCGACTCGCATGGCTTAATCGAATTCCAATAGCGGTCGCCTCCGGCAGGATCAACCGGATTTCGTGAGAAATCTCTCTGATCCCTAGGAGTCTAAATTATTGGTCACTTGGTTACTCTGTCTCTTGTCTGTATATTGACGAGATTGCACTTTCGTTGTTCTTACTCACTTGCACACATCGTTTGATGTGTCGTTGTACAATCTTGATCACCTCTCAGTCCCCAGCTCGGCTGGGGACCGCACGTCCCTCGGCTGCGTCGGTCTAGAAGGGAATCGTCATCGCACGAGTGCTCTGACCCCAACGCCGTGACTAACGCAGCAGCCCGCCGACCGTCCACTGCTATATGAACGTGACCATTTCGACCCGGGCTGCAATCGAGGCACTGCGTGGCAAATTGTAGGTTCAAACGATTCCAATATCACCTTAAATTCGACGCCGACTTGATCCTCAAAAATCAGCCCATTTCGGACCCTTACCACAGCCACCAATTCAACGCCGATTTCACGCAAATTCAAGCAATAAAAGTCCCCTTCGAGGCGCCGAGAGAGCGCGCTGAAAACAGAGAGGCCAGCAGCGGCGTCAAGCCTGGAACGGCGGGCCTTGACCACTCCAAACATCAACAATCTAAGGTCACAAATCGATGAGAATCTCAAGGCCCAGCCACATCAGCGAGCCATGGCGAGACGCCATAAAATACGCCTCGTTTTTATCGATATGAAGCGATCTCACTCGGCGCCGAAGAACTCTCGGAGGACCGGATGCATCTCCATCGCCTGTTCCTTCTGGATCTGTTCATAGGTTCGCAGAATGATACCCACTGCGAGCAGTAGACCGGTTCCAGTCGCATTTCCGACCGTTCCGAGCAGGTCTGCACCCGCGGCCAGGAGACCCACGAAGGCGCCCGAAAACAGGGTCACAGGTGGGATGTAACGCATCAGAATACGCTCGAGCACTTTTGGATTTTTCCTGAATCCAGGAATCTGCATGCCGGTGTTTTCGATCTGTTTGGCAACGTCCTTTGGACCCATGTTGGTGGTCTCGATCCAGAACTTTGCGAACATCATCGAACCGAGTGTCATGACGGTCACATAGACGAGTACGTGAAGCACGATTTGCCACAGGCTATGGCCATATGGATCGCCCGTTTGATTGAGCAGTGGCAACAGCCAATCACCGACCCCGTTGACCATCGAAGCATACCAAGCGAAACCGTCGGTAGCTTGGGTTTGGCCTATGTCGTACGACCCGAGGTATTCAGCGATCGACCATTGACCTTCGGCCCCAAGAATGGGTACTGTAGACATCGTTGGATGACTCCAGAAGAGCAGCGTGAACATGTTCAGATTGGCGAGCAGTGCAGCCATTAGGATGACAGGAATGTTAGAGGCATAGACCAGCCGAATCGGGTATTGACCACGGTGTCCACGGACCTTTCCGTGGGTCAGTGGTAGCTCGAGTTTACTGCTTTCAGCATAGGCGACGATGAGGAATACGATGACGCTGCTGAACAAGGCGACGAGCGCGTTTGGATGCGCAGCATCCCCCAGTAATATCGATTCGAATCCATTGACCGATACCATCTCTGAGAAGGAGGCGGTTCGCAGGGTGTAGAAAATCATCGGCAAGGTGCCGGCAGGCGGATTGTTGAGGCTGTAAGCGCCCCCTCCAACCGAGAGTGGACTGAGGGTGCCGACGAAGGTCGACTGGGCCACACCGGCAGCGATGAACAGCGAGATACCGGAGCCGATGCCCCATTTGCTGACCAGTTCATCGAGCAGGAACACGAGCAGAGAACCGATGAATAGTTGGGCGACGATAATCGCGTTGGCCCAACCTTGGCCGAAGCCCGCGACGAGTTCGGTATCGGCTTCGAGGAAGCCGTAGACCTGCGGGATCGACTCGACCGGGATCATGATCAGGACGAGGATCTTTTGCACGCCCTGGTAGAGCTGCTTATCGTCGGAGTCGCCGAGGTCGAGTTTGATGATCTTGGCACCGGCGAACAGTTGCATGATGATCGAGCCGGTGACGATCGGGCCGATGCCGAGGTGCATGATCGAGCCAGATGCACCGGCCATGATGGCGCGGAAGCTGCTGAACACGTCGATGGTGGCCTCGGACAGGCCCCAAATCATGACATTGGTCATGGCGAAGTAGATGATCAGGACGAACGTGGTCGTCCACAGTTTGGAATTGAAGCGGACGTGACCGTCCGGCTTGGTGATCGACGGATAGACATCGACCAGGCGTCTCAAACCATACAACCGACTGCTCTCCTCGCCCGTATAGAGCAGACAAGCGAGACAGAGACCGGCCATCGCACCCATCAGGATGATGCCGACGAGCAGGAAGCCGACCAAGGCTTGGTCGATCCAGCCCCAAATGCCCGCTCCGATGAAGAAAGAAATCCAGACGACCGGCTTGAGTCCGCGGCCGATATACTTCAGATCCTTGACGCCTTCAGGCAGGTCTGTCGAGACACCCCAAATGATGAATCCAACGTAGGGGATGGACATCGCGACGGCGTAGAACGCCTTCATCTGGGCCGCTTCACTGCCGCCGATGAGGGTGTCATACTGCCAATAACCGAGCGCACCCCAGTAGAGCGCGGAGATGATCAGAATACCGATTACATTGGGTCTTCGACTCATGTCTGATTCCTCCGCATTCATTTGGGATTGTCATCGGGTATTTGACCGTTCATTGTTGGCGAGGAGTTTCACTCCTCTTCCGTCTCACCGTATGATTCGCCGTCGGACAGGGTGACGGAACCACCCGCGGACTCGATCTTCTCGACCGCCTTCGCACTCGCGTGCTCGACGGTGACGTGAATCGCTTGGGTGACCTGACCGGAGCCGAGCAGCTTGTCGATGCTGTGGGCGCCGAGGTTGACGCTGTCACCGTCGCCGATGAGGTCGCCGAGGGCGCTCACGTTGCAGGTGTTGTGACGGGTGCGCAGGCTCGGGTCTCGGTTGAATCCGTGCATGCCCCAATGCATGGGCATGTACTTGATTCGTGTCATGACCTTGTGCTTGTTCAGACCGGCATTTCCACGGCCACCGCGCTTGCCTGCGCCTCGACCAGCCTTCTTGCCTCGGCCGTGGTAGCGGGAGCGGCCACGGAATTTGTTCGTACGGGATACCATGCTTGTTCACCTCACATCATACGGGTGACGAGATCTTCGATCGCGTCGCCACGGAAGCCGAGTGCGCCACCCACTGTGAAGTGGCGCTTGACGCCGCCCCACCCTTTGCTTCCGCGCGGGGGGTGCATGCGGAAGACGCGCTTCAGCGTCTCCATGTCCTTGACCGTCGCATCGCCGCTGGCGATGGCCGCGGCAAAGGCGTCGATGTTCTTGTAATCGGTCGCATCCTTCACGGATGCATCGGTCACGGGCTTGTCGCCGATGAGGCGACCGCGCTCGCGGAGTAGACCAGCGATGGCCTCGGCGGAGATTTCGCCCCATGTGACGAAATCCTTGACCTTCTGCAGCATGCCCGCGTAGGTGTCGCGCTCGGGGACGAGCACGGCGTGGTTGACGCGGGTCAGGTTCAGGTGCTCCATCGTCTCACGGATGGATCGCTCGACCGTTCGGTCGCTGCGCACGCGGATGACGAGGAAGGTCATTCGCTCACCCGCCCTTTGACAATGTTGAGGCGACCGGCTTGGTCGCCGCTGACGCGGTGTGCATTGATATCCTTGAGGGCGTTGAATGTCGCCTGTGCGAAGTTGATGGTGGTGCGGGTCTGTCCCTTCGAGCGGGACCACACATCGGTGACGCCCGCGAGGATCAGGACCTGACGTCCGGTATCGCCGATCACCAGTCCCTTGCCCGTGGGGGCGGGGAGCAGGGTGATGCGGGTGCTGCCGGCACGGCCTGTGACCTTGAACGGCACGCTGGTGCCCGGTCCATGACCGGATTCCCACGAGCCGTTGCCGCGCTGAACTTGGATGATGTTGAGTTTGGCGTTCTCGATCGACTTGCGGATCGTGCTCGCGACCTCCTTGCCCTTGCAGATGGCGAGGCCGACGTAGCCGTCCTTGTTGCCCACACAGGCCATGACGTTGAATCGCACACGTCGACCGCTGTCGGTCATGCGCTGAATCATGTTGACGTTGATGACCTCATCCTCGAGTCCGGGAATCAGTGCGTCGACAATTTCGACTTCACGGATCGGTAGACCGGAGGCAAAGGCGTCCGAGATGGTGATGATCTGACCGGTCTGCACCATGCGACCCAGTCGGGTCCTGGGGGTCCAGTTGCGGAGCATCTCCATGGGGTCGGGACCGACACCGCGACCGCGGCGTCGAGGCCGGCGTTCGTCGGTTTCTTCGGGTTGGGCCCAAGCCTCGGCGATGCCGGGTGCCTGCGGGGTGTTCTCCTCTTCGCTCATCTCAGTTCGCCTCCTCGATCGCGTTCTTCGTCGTCTCGACCGCACCTGCGATGCTGTCGTTGATGTGGGCGCCAGCAAGGCGCTCTTCACTGGGGAATACGGTGTCGCTGTGGGGGACCCAGAGTCCGGCGTCGACCATGCCCTTGAGGGCGGCGAACACACGGTTGCCCTTGGTGGATGCACCCAGACCAATGTCGAGAACTGCCTCTTCATGACCGGCCTTCTGGGCGTGCTTTCCGAGTGCATAACCTGTGCAGTAGGCAGCGGGGACCGACTTGGCCGAGACGCCGGCGGGCCAGGCGTACTTGACGCGCAGGGACTTGCCATCCACTGCGGCGAGGACGCGGTCACCATCGGCATCGTAGGAGACCAATTGGCAGATGACCTGCGTATTGGTCACGCGCACGACAGCCCGAGGGGCGCCGTTGCGCAGGAGCTTGAGGCGACGGTGGTAATCGGTTTGACCGGTTGACCGGCGCTTGTATCGACGTCGCTGACGCTTTCCTTGTGCCATCATTCATCACCTCCGAGTTCAATGCCATCGATCTCCATGTTCGCCTTCATGTGGGCGATGGATCGGTAGGAGCCACCCTTGGCCTTGCGGTAGTAGTAGCGGTATTTGCTCGCTTCGAGCGTGCCATCCTCTCGCATGCCTGTGAGGGTGCGGCGCTGGCTGCGGATGGTCCGCATCCAGCGGTTCTTCTTGGGGAGGCGCGCGCGGGCGCTGCCCTTGCGCGAACCGTGGCCCCGGCGGCGGCCCTTGGCGCGCTGGTCTGCGAGCTTTCGCGCGCGCACGCGGCTGGTGCCTTGGATGGCCTTGGCCTTGATGAGTCCCTCTTCGATGAGTTCACGGATGTCTTCCTTCTGAACAGCGCTGCTGACCTGATCGATATACCGCGGGTCGACCCAGATGCGGTTGACACCGCACTTGAGAATCTGCGCGGCCATCTTCTTCTGGTTCGTGATCTGCATCAGACACCCCTCCGGCGGTTGAGGACACGGATGCCCAATTCGTCGGCTCGCTCGTGGATGAGCGAACGCTTGCGGCCACCGACCGTGCGACCGACACGTGCGGCCTGGACGGCGGGGTCGATCTCCTCGAGGTCTTCGGGGCGGTGCACGAGCACTTCCTTGAAGCCCGACGGATGGAGATCGCGAGCGGGTTTCACCTTGCCATAGCCGACGCGAACCATCGGCGAGCGGTACTTGCGGTTGAGGCGTTGGCTGGACTGCATACCCTTGGGCTTGCGCCAACCGGTCTTGGAGAGGCGCTTGTAGCGGAACCACTCCTGTCGGCGGAATTTGGGCTGGGCCTTCTTCTGCGCCTTGCGAGCGAGGAGGGCGGCCTTGGTTTCGTCATCGAGGTCGGGCTTCTGCTTGGCGACGTGAACCGTCGCCTCGTCATCCCAGTCCTCTTCATCATCGAAGTCGTCGAAGTCGTCGTCCTCTTCCTCTTCTTCGTCCGCCTCGATCTCGTCGATCTCTTCAGCGGCCTCATCGAGGCGGGCGATCAGGTCGGCCTTCTTGCCGGAGACGGGCAGGCCCGCCTCCTTCAGGAGCTCTTTGAGCTCGGCGACGGTATTGTCACTGTATTCACTCATTCAGATTCCTCCTTCATGCCTTCTGGACGATGTATACACCATCCTGGAACACCCGGCGGTCGCGGCCACGAATGCGGCACGCTCGCTCGATGTTCGCGGCCGTTTGACCGACCTTTTCCTTGTTCGCTCCGGTCACGACGACCTCGGTCTTGTTCTGAACCTTGACCGTGACCTCTGCGGGTGACCATGGTAGGTCAGCCCGGCGGGGCACACGCTCTCCGAACAGATTGGTGATCGTCAGAACCGATGCCTCGACCTTGAGGGTCATCGGGAAGTGAGAGTAAACGGCCTTGAGCCGGTACTCGAAGCCTTCGGAAAGGCCCTTGTTCATGTTGGAAATGTGTGCATTCCAGGTACCTGCGAGCGCCTTCTCCTTGCGGCGGGGCTGATCGCAGTAGACCTCGACGAGCCCATCCTTCACCGTCGCACTGACGCGCGGGTGTGTGAACTCTCGGGAGATGGTATTGCCATCCTTGGACAGGGTGACCATGTTGCCATCCTGGCTTGCCGCGACCCCTTCAGCGAGGTCGACGATGTGCTTGATTTGATCCAGTTTCACCATGTTTCTCACCTCAGTACACGTAGGCCAGCAAACGGCCACCAATCTTCTCGTCCTTCGCGTCGTAGTGATGCATGACGCCTTGGTTGGTCGTCAGGATCAGCATACCGAAGTCTCGCGCGGGCAGGTAGCGGGACTCCCACTTGTCGAACTCAGCGCTCTTGACGCTGTGTCGGGGCTTGATCACGCCGCAGCGGTTGATCGCACCGACCAGTTCGACGCGGAAAGCGTCACCGCGGCCATTGGCCACGCGCTCATATTCTCCGACATAGCCGGAGGTTTGCATGATTTTCAGCATGTTGTTGAGCAGCTTGCTCGCCGGGGATAGACTGACCTCGTAATGGCCGGCTTGCTCTGCATTGTACATACGCACGAAGGCGTCACTCAGGGGGTCGAATTGCATTCATCATCACCTCAACTGAACTTCTTGAAGCCGATTTCGGGGGCCACATCCCGGAAACACTGACGGCAGAGGCGAAGCCCATGCCGGCGAATCATACCACGCTTGCGGCCGCAACGGCGGCAGCCAACGGTTCGACCGATGCTCTCTCCATGATCTCTTGCCATGCCAATCACTCCTCCACCACGGTGAGGCCGAATCGACCTCGGAACCATTCCAGACTCTCCGCGCGTGAGACGCGGTGAGATGAGCCGATGCGCGCAGCCTTGGCGCGGCGTCGACTGACGCGGTGACCTGGGCGCTCGAGCACGGCGTTGACGTCCATGCCGAAGATGCCGATCTCCGGGTCGTACTTCATCTCGGGGAAGTCGGTGTAATCGCGGATGCCGAAGGACAGGTTGCCCGACGCATCGAAGTTGTAGGCGGGAAGGGTGTTCTCACGGCACCAGAAGGCGTTCTTCAGGAACTCATCGATGTGGTCCGAATCGCGTAGAGTGACCTTGCAACCGATCGGTGCACCCTCGCGGGTACCGAGGTCGCGGTTGGTCTTCTTCGACAGCGTGCGAATAGGCGAGAGGCCGGTCAACAGCTTGAGCACACGCTCGGCGAGCAGGAGGCGGTTGCCGCCCTCGCCGACGCCGATGTTGATGGTCACCTTGGTGATCCGCGGCGTCTGCATGGGGTTCACTGTCTCGCTCAAGCGCTCACCTCATCGAGGGGGAGTTTTGCGTTGCCGATGACGAAGACGTGGTCGGCGATGGTGCCGAATTCCTCGAACAGGACCTCGTTGTCCTTGCTGCTGCGCTTGACGATGTATTCTGTGATGGCCGCGGTCGCGCCGGTGTGGCTGCCACCGATGAGGTAGCAGTTCGCGCCGGTCTCAAACTTGTGGTGGCCGGCGATCTTCTGGGTCTCGACATCGAGCACGAGAGAATCGCGGGAGTTGTACTTGTTCGCATCATCGATGAGGATGTTGCGACCGTCGTGGAGGTGGAGTTGGGTGGCGCCGCCGCTGATGGTGGTCTTGCCATCGACGCGGCACAGCTTCTGTGCCGCTTCCTTGGCGGGGATCTCGTTGTAGCGGAGCTTGCCGTTCAGGTCGAGCACACATCGGTAGTTGTTCTCACCGACGGTGAGCACGTCCATGACGCCGACACCGCGGCGCATGTCGGTGGTCACACGACCGTCGACCTTGACGGTGCGGGTGGCGAGTGCGCGCTTGGCTTCGCGCATCGAATGGGCGACGCCGAGCACATCTCGGAGGATGACGCCGAGCGCCATGCAGCGCTCGATCGGGTGTCCGCTGGGGCGCGGGCGAGAGATCCAGGTCTCAGACTTGCGGGGCAGGGGCCAGCTGCGGGGCATGGCCAGTCGCTTCATGTGGCTTGCACTCATCACTCATCGCCTCCATTTCGAGCCGCGAGGTACTTGCGGCGCAGGTCATCGCTGTCGTCGATCTTGACGACGACGACGTTGGACGGGTGAACGGGGATGCCCTCTTCCTTGCCATCCGCCTTGGTGTGCGTCAGGCCTTCGATGAAGATGTGGCCGGTCTTGGTTTCGACACCAGCGATGCGGGCGCGAAGGCCGGACTTGCCGCGGGCTTCGCCGTGGCGCTTGCCCTTCTCGCCTTTCTGGGAGTTGGGGTGACCGAAATCACCGCGGTGGATTTCGACCTCGTCACCGACGCGGAGTGTGATGTTGCGCACGCTCGTGTAGTTCGGGTCGAGGCAGCGGGCGCGAATGCGCTTGCGCTGCGTGTGGAGCGGCGCATTCGCCGCTGTCTTTCGCTGCTTGTTCGGGGACTTACTGACCATCCTTCACACCTCACACAATCTGCTTCGCCGTCGCGGCGATTCGAGGCCAGCGTTCAGCGGCCTCGCGACTCACGGGACCCTTGATATCGGATCCACGAACCTCGCCCTTCTCATTGACGATCACGCATGCATTGTCCTCGAACTGCACCCAGGTGCCGTCTGCACGGCGGAAGGGGCGGCGCTGTCGGACGATGACGGCGTGGAAAATCTGACGGCGGGTCTCGGGTGTACCCTTCTTCACGGTGACGCGAATCAGGTCACCGACACCGCCGGCGGGGTAGCGGCGGGCGGTGCCGCCGGTGTTGAGCACTGAAATCAGCTGGACGACCTTGGCACCCGTGTTGTCGACACACTGGATGCGGGCAGCGGTCGGTAGACCACGCGTCACGCGCGAGGAGATTCCCTTCATGCGCTCGCCTCCGACTCGATGACACAGAATGTGATGGTCTTGGAGAGCGGGCGGCACTCCATGATGCGGACGTTGTCGCCGACGGTGACCTCGCCGATGCAGGCGGGCAGGTGGGCCATGTAGCGGCGGGTGCGCTTCTCATAGCGCTCGAACTTCTGCATGTAACGCGTGTGTTCGCGCTCGACGACGATCGATCGCTGCATGCCGACCTTGGCGATGGTGCCTTCGATGATCTGGCCGCGCAGGCGCAGCGACCCGTAGAACGGGCAGTTCTCATCTCCATCCCAATCGCCCTCAGGCTTCTTGATGTCCACTCCGATGTCTCGCATGTTCAGTTCCTCCGGTAGTTTCGGTGAATTCGATCTTCCGGGCGTTGACACACCATGTCGCCCCGGATGAGTTCTTCCTCGTTGTCGAGGGTGAACTCGATGACGTTCTTCGCGAGCGCTTTCGTCTCGCCGCCCACGTCCAAGGCGATGATGCGCCGGGTTTCCCCGACGACGATGCCGGTCATGCCCACGAGGGCTTCGACCGGAGAGGCCTGCACGGTCAACGTGCGGGCCAGGAAAGGCATGTGGATGCTGTCGCTCATTCAGCGCACCTCCACTTGATATCCGTTCTTCTGGAGAATTTGCGAGGCGCGCTTCTTGTGCTCGCCCTGCAATTCGATGGTGCGACCCTTG
>CAVOCV010000040.1:0-13544 GCA_963694325.1 Candidatus Thalassarchaeaceae archaeon
CTTGGACCAGCCCATGCGCGAGTTCCCATCCGACCGTGTTGACCTGCGCAGTGACACGGTGACGCAGCCGACCGCGGCCATGCGCGCCGTCATTCAATCCGCCGAGGTCGGCGATGATGTGTTGGGAGATGATCCGACGGTCATCGCCCTGCAGGACAAGATGGCAGCGATGCTTGGCAAACAGGCCGCGCTATTCGTCGCCAGTGGCACGATGGCCAATGCTGTGGCCATCCGCACCCACACTTCACCGGGTGACGAAATCGTCACCGAACGTCATTCTCACATCTATGAGTACGAGGGCGGCGGCTATGCAACCCTCAGTGGATGTTCAATCGCATTGGTGCCCGCCGAGATAGGAATCATGGTTCCCCAGGATGTCCAGAATGGAATCCGCAAGGCATCGGGTTCGCAATCCCACTACCCGGATGCCAGTCTGATCTGCGTGGAGAATACCAGCAATCGAGGTGGCGGATCTTGCTATCCCCAGTCAACTCTCGATGAAATTGCATCGATTGCAAAAGCCAACGATTGCGCGAGCCATGTCGATGGGGCGCGGCTGTTCAACGCGGTCGTCGCCACCGGTACGGATGCAGCGAGAATGGTGCGAGACTACGACAGCATCAGCATCTGCCTCTCCAAAGGGCTCGGCGCGCCGGTCGGCAGTGTGCTCGTCGGCTCGCAATCCTTCATCGACAAGGCCCACCGCTGGCGCAAGATGTTCGGCGGCGGCATGCGCCAGGCCGGCGTCCTCGCCGCGGCGGGATTGTATGCGCTGGAACACAACATCGACCGCTTGGCCGAGGACCATGCCCGTGCGAAGACGATCGCAGAAGCGGTCGCTGGGATGGATGGTTTCAGCGTCGAGTTGGATGCGGTCCAGACCAACATGGTCTACATCACGACTGATTCACCCGCAGCAGAAGTGGTCGCCGGATTGGCCAAACATGGGATCGATTTGTTTGACATCGGCCCGAATTCCATTCGTGTCGTTACCCACCTGCATATCACCGACGATGATGCTATGCGAACCATCGGCGCATTCGCCGCACTCTCAGCCTGAAGATTGAGAAGGGGGATGGCCTTCGTCGGGTCATGCGCAAGGCCCTGCCCATCGTTCTGTTCGTCATGCTGCTCTTGCCCGCGCCGATGCAAGGTGTGCCCGCGACCGACCTATCGGATACCCAGGGCATTCTCGGGGGGAATGAAATCCACCTGACCGGAGCCGATGGAACGACGTTGACAGCCGGTGGCAACATGGAGGAATCCCCTCAAGTCGTGGAGGTCTACACGGCGACGTGGTGTGAGAATTGCGTGCCCGCAGAAGATGCATTGATGGCGGCGATCGATGGCGAGGATGCGACTGTTCTCGCCTTCCACCGTTTCCTCGGTGAGGCCGAGGACCCATTCGGCACCCCACTCGGAGATGAACGCTGGATTGCATTGTATGGCGAGGCATCGAAAGAAGCGGTCGGCATCGAGCGTGCCCCACCGACGATGGTGATCGATGGAACGCGATTGAAAGCAGGAAGTTCACCGGATGGTGAGAGTTTGGAATCCGATTATGCAGAGATGTTTGCTGACAAACATGAATTCCGTGGGTATAACGGGATGGAATCCGATTTCAGTTGGACCGGCGACAACAATTCTGGAACGCTGAACTGGAAGATGGATGTGCTCGAGGATGACAATTTGATCTGGACACACCGGCTGATGGTGGTCGAGGCGAGTGCATATTTCCCCGAAGGGAGTAATGGTCTGGATAATTACACCCACGTCGTCCGCGCAGTCATCGACTTGAATGCATCACTGCAGGACAATGACCGAGAGTGGGGCGGCGAGGTCCAACTCGATTTACCCGCCGCTTGGGATGGCGATGATCTGTCTTTGGTGCTGATCCATGAATGGGAATACGCGCCGATCATCATCGATCCGGAGCCGCCGGCTGACAGCTGGATGCCGGGCTTCTTGGCGCCGTTGGGTCTGTTGGCCTTGGGCGCCGCTGCTGTGGCGCGCCGGGATTGATTTCGTACAATCCTTGAAGAACCCCCGCGCACGACCTGTGATGCTCGGGGGGGCCGCCAGATGGATTGCACATTGACGTTGGAGCACATTCCGCCGGGTCGTTTCCCGGATTGGTTGTTCTCTCATCTGTGTGAGCAGGTGCTCGATGCGACGCTTCCGTCGTTGTTGGTGGTGCATTCTGGGGATGCGGCTCGGGCTGAGATTCTTTCACGGTTGGAGGCGGCCGACATCGGTCCGATTGACCGGTCCCGTCATCATACGCTGGATTCGTTGCGCAAGGCGCTTCATGCCGACATGAGATTGCCGCGATTGCTGCCTTCGGATGCGGCGGGTGCTCGCCTATTGCACGCGGAGTGTGAGGCGGGTGCGCGCGCTGGGATTTTTCCGGTGTTGCACCCTACGCCTGAGCATCGCTGGGGCGAGGGTCGAACGCGCGCCTTGGCTCGTCTTGCTCAGGCCTTTGATATCGAAGATATTCGGCGCTGGAATGGGCCCGGGATGGCCGGATTCCGCGAGCGAATCGCCCGCATGGGGGTGGCGATGAATGGCGTCCATCCATTGGTCTCTCGTCGCACGCTGATCGATGCACTGGAAGCCAGTGACACGGTGCCATTCACCCTCGGTGGCGTGGCGGGTATCGTCCTGATGGACCAGATGCCAACCCTGCCGAGAGCGGAGCGCCGGTTGTTGCTCTCGCTGCTCGCATTCCGCTCGATCCACCAACTCTGTCAGCGGGGAGATGCCGAGATTGGCAATCACCGCCTCGGATTGCACGGTGCCATCCTGCAGGATGTCGAGCCGAGCGTTCCCGAGTGGATTCCAGATCACAACGTCTGGCAGCCCGAGCGTCTGGATTCGGTCGTTCATCGCCTGCTCGTGCCGCGTCGTGGCTTGGCGGTGGATGCAACCCTCGAGGTGCTGCGGGATTGGTTGGAGGGTGCGGACCCTCTCGACGAGGTGCTCATCATCGACCCCGGTCGCACCGAGCGGGCCGAGGCTTGGCGTCGTGGTCTCGCTCGAATTGGTCTCAGGCCGCCGCGCGAGGCGCAGCCACTCAAGGCGGCACCGGCCATTCATTGGTTGGTGGAATCGGCGTCGATCGGAGAGGGTTCGGAAGCCTGGTCGATGCAGCGATTGCGCGGGCTCGGCACCCAACAGAGTCTGGCGATTGAGGGATCTTGGCTACAGTCCGAGCCCCATCCACTCTTCTCCGATTGGAATCCCGCATTGGATGTCGACCGACTCGAATCATTGGCACGATCTTGGCACATTCTCGGCGGACATGGTGCGCTTGGGCGATGGCTGCGCGCAATGGCCTCGCCACCACGTCCCGCACCTTGGCAGGATACCGAGGAGGCGGGGCGCGTCGCGGAGTGCAGTCAATGGTGGCTGCTCAGCACCGTCACTCGCCTTGCGCCCCTGCTCACGCCCGCCGAGCGTTCGTTGATCGCCGAACCCGAGTTCAGGGTCGGTTGTGCGACGGGTGCGACGTTGCCGATTCCTGAAGCCCCCGAGAGTGGGGATGCTTGGTTGGCGGGTCTGGCCGGTGCGATGCGTTGGGAGGATATGATGCCGGATGCAGGCGCTTTGCAGCGATTGCTCGAGGGCTGCGCCGGGCTGCGAAAGGCGGCGGCTGCACTGGGCCAAACGCCGGTCCGCGGCGGGTCGCGATGGATCGAGGGCATGGCGGGCCTTGCCGAGGATCTGCTCGCACCCCCCCGCATCGAGGCCGGGGATCGCATTCGGGTGCTGACGCCCGAGGAGGCGCTCGGTACCCGGGCGAGTCTGCTCCTGTTCACACATTTGTCGAGCACAGGTTGGAGCCTGCGCGCTGAACGACTCCCTTGGCTGGATGAGGCCGAGCGCACCGCACTCGACCTGTGTCGTCCCGATGCGCCCTTGCGAGGTGCGCGCCACGTGCTGCATCACCTGATGCACGCGGCCGACACCACCCTGCTGATCGATGCGACCGGATTGGATGAGGATGTCCAACCCGCCGCGCCGTTGGCCGAATGGTTGGCCGAACAGCAGGGTGCACCCGATTCGGATGCTGTGCCCCGCCCCGCCTTCCTCACAGACACTTCGCGGTGGGAGACCGCCTCGGGTGAGCGCACCCGTGGGCACCATCTGTCGTGGCGTCCCGCCCGCATCGAGATGACGGTGCAGGCCGGCGAAGCCCACGCGGTTGTCCATTTGCACGGACGCGGCAGTCGGGATGACCGACAGCGGGCGGGCATCGCCTTGCGCGATGCCTTGGAGCCCGCGGTTCCGCCGCTCAATCCCAACGCGGTGAGCATCGCGCTCGACGCTGGATTGATGCAGGATCGGCTGCGCCGTCAACCGACCTTGGTGGCGGAGGATGAGGATCACCTCAGCATGGATCTGCACGACCGCTTCGTCGGCGTCGGTGACCTGCGAATCGTGCCGACCGGATCGGGCGCTGCGGGGCCAACCAAGCCCCGGTCGGCCGAGAATTGGCCGGTGCTCGGCGGTAAATCGGGGCGTTCCCATCTGCTCGCCATCGACCCGCGCCCGCTGGCGCCCGCCTCGACCGCCCTGCCAATCTTCGATGAACGGCATGGATTGACCGCAGGAGCTGGGCATGTGCGCAATGTTTGGTCGGCGAGTCGCTTGCAGCGTTGGCAGGCCTGCCCGCGCCAGGGCTGGCTCGAGCGGCGCCTCGGTGTGTCTCGGTCCGAGATACAACAGGAGGACCTCGATGCACGGATTCGTGGAGATCTGGTTCACGGCGCCCTCGGTGCCATCTTCGAACAGGCTCTGTCACTTCCGGAGGGGAGCGAGCGAAGTGATGCCGGCGCGACCTCATTGCACGGCCTCAATGAAGCCCCGGAGGTTCTCTTTGCCCACGTGCTCGACCATCTTGGCCAGCATGCACCGTGGCTGGAACGCGAGGATGCGACGGCCGCCCAGCGCAGGCACGACCTCATCGGATTGTCAAGAGAGGCGTGGCAAGATTGGTTGGCCAGCCCCCGCCCGATGCCACCTACCGGTCGACTCGGGCGATTGCTGCGGGCTGAACTGGACCTGCACAACGCCGTGCCGATCGCCATGGAATGGCCGCTGGATGGGCTCGAAGTTCCCCATCCGGACGGCCGAACCATCCACCTCTCCGGATTCATCGACCGGGTCGATGCCATTCGCCTCGCGGATGTTTGTGACCCAGAGGTCGAGCCGACCATCGCCCCCTTGGATTGGAATGCGGAGTCCGATTGGAGCCCACGTCGATTGGTTCTGATTCGCGACATCAAATCGATCGATGGCCCGAAGAAAGGTGACATCGGAAGTCGCCATCGCAAGGCCTTGTTCGACGAGTTGCAATTGGGACTCTATGCGCGGGCTTGGGAGGTGGCCCACCCGGGTGATCTGGTCATCGGGGTCGGCATCTCCGAGGTCGGAGCCTACACGAGCCACAGCCTGGAATTGAGTCCGGCATTCGCGGAGACGTTGACCGAAAATGGCGTCGGGGATGTGACTGATTTCACCCACATGACCCACCGGTTGCCCGATGAGGGGGCCGATGCGGCGAGCGACCCATTCCGCGCTTGGATGCGGGAGCGTTTGAGCACGGCCATCGCCATCGCTGCGGCTGCGGATGCTGGCCGGGTCCACGCCACACCTGCGGAAGGCGTTTGCACCTGGTGTCGGGTCAAGGAGGCCTGTGGTCTCTCACCGATTGTTGGAGGTGATAGCAAATGGAGCTGAACCTCGGTCAACGGCTGGCATTGGCCATCGACATGCACCTCATCCTCGATGCCGGGGCGGGCACGGGCAAGACCCAGAGCATCGTCGGCCGTGCCATTGAGCACTATCTATCGGTGGATCAGCGCGCCACACGGTTGTTGCCGGCCGGGCCGCGTCCTGCGCCATTGTCCGGTGGTGCGCTGCGCATCGGATTGGCCGAGCGTGAGGACCTCGCCGCATGGCAGGGACTCTTGCCGAGCGAGGTCGTCGTCCTGACCTTCACCACCCGCGCTGCCGAAGAGATGCGCCACCGGTTGTGGGCTGAATTGAATCGCCTGCGGCCCGGCCCGACCCGCGATGATGGCGGGGAGAGGCGCGATGCGCGGGTCACACAGGATGGCTTGATCGACCAGTTGACGGCGATGCTCGAAGATGCACCGATCGGCACCATCGATGCCTTCCTCTCACGCTTGATCGCACCGTGGCGCGCCGATTTGGCCGAGCGACCGACCGAGGAGATCGTCTCCGAGGCGGAACGCCACGTCCTGACCGATCGCGCCCTCGACGGCCTGTGGCGACTGCGCTCGGCTGGGGATGCGGTCGATGCTGGGGTCAGTGGTGAGCGCGCCGCTCAACTCGTCACCAGCCGAGATCGTCTGGCGCGCCGCTTCGGGAGTCGATCAGCGATGCGAAAGGTCCTCTCCTCCCTGCTGTCAAACCGCGTCTTCGTCGACAGTGTCGCGCGTCGATTGGAGACGGGTGGGTCCGTGGATGCCGCCGATGTCAACCGATTGATCGTCGATTTGCTCTCGCCAGCCGATACGATGTTCGATGCCTTCGTCGATGAAATCCACACCACCTGTGAGAACTGGTTGAACCTCGCACGCATTCACCAAGGAGCGCTCGAACTCTCCGCTGGGTTGAGCGGTGGCCTGCGCTTCGAGACATTTGACGAATTGATCACAGCGGGACCGCCCGCAACACGATGGGAACGCTATCTATGGGTCCATGCGCTCTGTCTGGTCACCTGCACAGCCTCCTCGCACACGAAGAATGAGGTCAGTGCCTTCAACGGAGGGAATCTCGTCAACTCCGCCGATTGGCCACGCGGCATTCAGACCTGGGGCAAGGTCAAGGATGCCGCCGCCAAAGATCGGGCCAAGGAATTGGGAGCCGAGGTCGCCTCGCTGTGGAATGCACCGATGGGCCAATCCTACCGTCCGATTGCACGTGCGCTCTTCCTGCTGGATGACTCGCCCTTCCCGGTGCCGAATTTGCCCGCCGATTCCTCCTTCCGACCGCTGCGCCTGTCCTCACCGCTGCCCTATGGTCCCCCGGATGGGCTGCGAACCTTCGGTCTGGAGGAGGAGGCTTGCCATCTGCAGGATCTCCTGTTGTGCCACCGTGCGCTGCTCGATCTGCTGCACGAATTGAAGGTGCGCGAAGGGGTACACGAATTCGACGACGTCGCCTCGTTGGCGGGCGACCTCCTGCTCGCTCGATGTCCGAGAATCATGCGCGGTCGCTATCCGGTTGAAGTCGTCCGCGCCTTGGATGCCCTGCCCGATGACCCGTGGCGCGATGACCACATCGTTGCCGCACTGGCGTTGATGGAGGGTTTCACGCAAAATCCTGAGCTGGCTGCGCTGACGGCGGAGGAATCGACCCGACTGTTCGAGGATTTGCAGGCGCGCTTTGCGCGTTTGCGTGAAATTCGGGCCCGTTATCGAGCCTTCATCATCGATGAGGCCCAGGACAACTCCGCCCAACAATGGCGTCTGCTCGGCCGCTTGTGGGGCGAGCGCGAATTGCCCGCGGGTCATCCGGTCCCCGATACTCCGTGGCAGCCCACAGTGTGTTGTGTGGGCGATCGAAAACAGAGCATCTACGCCTTCCGTCAGGCCCAGGTATCCGGCTTCGTCCAGTTCGGTGCGAGTCTGCGACTGACCAATCGTCACGAGATGGCGAGCCTGCCCGCACTGACGCGCGCGCCTGCACTTCGTCGCCCCGAATCGGCGCGCGACCCGCGATACGTGGCCGACGGTGGCTTTGCCACCGCTTCGGATTTGCCAGCATCAAGAAGCGCAGCAGAGGGCGCCTGGGTGCGCTTCGATGCCTTGGAGGAGGGTGCTTCGATCGGTTCAGCCGATGCTGTGGCCCGCTCGGAAGGCCATGTCGAATTGGTGGTCAATTACCGGACAGCCGCTGGACTGCTCGAGCGCATGAACGATTGGTGGGAGGATTTGTTTGACGAATCCCACGACCGATTCCCCGGCGATTGGTATGCCCGGCCTCAGGCTCTGATTCCCGCGCGGGCCGAGGCCGAGGGTCGATTCGAATGGTTGCTGCCCGCTCGCCTCGCCCATGAAGGTCATCCCGAATCCGATCTTGCGGTGCCGCTCGACCCCTTCACCTCGGGCACGACCAAGGAGATGGAGAACGCATTGATCGCCGCCCGCATCCGCGCCCTCCTCGATGGAGCGACGACCCGGGTCGAGGAGACAGCCCAGCCCGATGCGGTGCCGATGGCCCCCGGCGACATCCTCGTGCTCTTACCCAGTCGGTCGAACCTGCCGGACCTGATGGACCGGCTCGAAGCCGCTGGCATTCCAGCCATCGCGGACAAGGAAGGCGGCCTCTTGCTGCGTCCGGTCGTCCGCCCGCTGCTCGGCTTGCTCGGTTGGGTCGCGCGCCCTTCGGACCGCCACGCCGCGGCCACGGTCGCGCGTTCATGTTTGGTCGGGCTCGACGATGCCGGTCTGCAGGCCTTCCTCGGCGATGCCGCAATCGGCGAAGATCTGATCTCTCGATTGGCGGCTCAACTCCCCGAAGGGCCGCACCGTGCACTGGTCTTGCGATGGGCGCACCACGCGGCTGAAGGTGAGGTCCAGGCCGCCCTGCACGATACCTTGGACCATAGCGACCTCCTGCTCGCTCACCCGCGCGGTTCAGAGCGCAGCGATGCCGAACAATTCGTCGGATTGCTGGGGTCTCAATCCGCAGAGGTCGGCGGCGATGCCATCCTGCTCGCCGACCGCATGGCCCACCTCGCCGATGTCGCGGGGCGTGATCTCACCTCCTCCGGAAATGCCACTGCTGATGCGGTGCAGGTGATGACCATCCACGGCTCGAAAGGGCTGCAGGCACGCTGCGTCATCGTCGGTGGTCTATTCAGCGAGGGACAGGGCAACATCAACCACGATTTGCAGGACCGGGTACTCGCAACCCCAGGCATCTTCGCGGCGAATCCACGGCCGTGGTTGACTGAATCCAGTCTGGAGAGTGGGGTTTGGACCCTGGCTCGACGGTTGCAGGAAGCGCAGGTGCAAGCCGAGGCGCGCCGCCTCTTCTACGTCGCCTGCACGCGGGTGAAGGACCTGCTAATCCTCGCCGGTGGCCCGTCGGATTCTCTCGCCGTTCCGGGTGGGGTTTCCCTCAAGGTGCGCAGCCTGCCGATGCCGACCTTTGGCCACATGTGGTTCGATGCATTGGGTTGGGAGCCCGGCGAGGATGGTCGCTACATGATCCCGGTCGCCTCGTTGCCCTTCGCCGTGCACCGGCATGTCTCCGAACTCGGTGAACCGCGGCCCGCGTTCAGCCCATTGGTCCGCATGACGCGGCTCGATGCAGCCGCGCAGTACGCCTTCTCCGTGGTCGAGCCCACCTTGGCGTCGAGTGGGGTGAGCCGCAGCCGCCGCCTGACCATCGCACCGCATGCGCTGGATGCGGCAGCCGCTTGTCCACGACGCCACCAGATGTCGACAAGGGGCGGCCTGTCAACGGAGGCGATCCGTCTGGACATGGCGGCACAGAACCCCGCAGACAGTGCCGCGGAGCGCGTCGGCCTGCCGCCGGCCAATGTTGTCGGTTCCATCGTGCACCGACTCATCGAGGTCGGCCTGCCCAATCCCGGCACCGCACAGGCCAGTGTCCCCCTGCCTCCTCAATGGATTGAAGCGAGCCCAGACCGCCTCGATGATGAATCCGTCATCGTTTCGGTGCTGGCCGAATTGATGCCTCCCGATACCGATGCAGACGAGGTCGCGAACCTGATGCGCACCATGGCGCGAGCGATTCGAGCCGGACCCATCGGTACCCTGTGCGCTGGCGGTAGCCATCGAGGTCAAACCGTGGAAGGCCTGCGCACCGAATGGCCATTCAGTGTTCGCCACACCTTCGATGTCGAGGCTCAAGACACGACCTGGACGCCGCACGGCGCACAGATTCTCGCCGAGATCAACCGGTTCGAGTTCAGCAGCAATGGCATCGCCGACCTCGTCCTCTGCACCCGCCTCGAAAATGGCCAAGGCGCCATCCGCGCCATCGACTTGAAGACCACCGCCGCCGCGCATCTTCATGCGAATTGGGCCCATCCACTACTCGAGGCCAGCGGCGAGGAGCGCCACCCCGCAGAGACGGACCTGCTGCAACATTATCGAATGCAGTTGGCGCTCTATACACGGGCGCTCCAGCGCCAAGAATCCGCCCGGAAGGACCGCGGTCTGCCCTCCCGCATCGTCCTGCCACCCGCCATCCTCGCCGCCGCCACCGGCCGGCTCATCGAGATGACCGAATCCGAGATGGAATCCGCGCTTGCCGACCTCGATACCCTATTGGCCAGCCTCGCCGACCTGAGTCTGGCCGAGGAAGAGGCCGAACTGCCGCCCCGTCTGTCGGGAAGCGCGGCAGCCGCTTGCCAATCCTGCCCATTCGCGATCGGTGACATTCGGCTGTGCGCACCGGCGGGAGAACCCCTTGGCCCACGCCCTGTGGAAGAGTCCGCCTGAGAGCAGCCCTTTTGCAGCGGATGGAGGTCGCGCCACCATGCCCGAAGTCGACTACGCTACCATTCACGCCTGGGTCGAGGAACAGTGGGAATCCCACGCCCTGGAAAGTCTGGCTCGCTTCATCGAGATCCCTGCACTCTCACCCGCCTTCGACGCCGATTGGGCAGAGAATGGCCACCTCGACGCCACCATCGACCATTTTCTCGGTTGGCTCGCATCACTCCCGATGAAGGGCATGACCTGCAATGTCCACCGATTGGCGGGACGCACCCCCGTGCTCACCGTCACAGTGGAAGGCACTGGAGAGGGCGAAGTTCTGTTCTATTCACACCTCGACAAGCAACCCCCGTTCACCGGCTGGTCCGAGGGCAAAGGCCCGTGGATTCCCGTGCGCGAGGACCCCTGGCTATACGGCCGGGGCAGCGTCGACGACGGCTATGGTGGCTATCTCTCCGTGCTGTCGATTCTCGCTCTGCAGCAACACGGCATCCCGCATCCGAAGGCGACCTTCCTCATCGAAACCTGTGAGGAGTCCGGCTCATTCGACCTGCCCGCCTATCTCGACGAATTGTCCGATCTGCTCGGCACACCCGACCTGGTGGTCGTGATGGACTCGGGGGCTGGCGATTATGAGCGACTGTGGGTGACGACGAGTCTGCGTGGTCTGGTCGGCGGCACCTTGCGTGTCGGTGTGTCCAAGGAAGGCGTTCACTCTGGCATGGCTGGAGGCATCATCCCGTCCTCTTTCCGCATCGCCCGCGCCATCATCAGTCGCATTGAGGACGAATCCAGCGGCGCGATCTTGTTGCCTCAACTGCGCGTTGAGATCCCCGACGAACTGCGGGCAGAAGCCCAAGGAATCGCCGATGTGCTTGGCGAGAAAGTGTGGACAGACCTACCGTCACTCGACGGTGTTGAACCGCAAACCCCGGGCCTGACCGAGATCGTCCTCAGCGGCAATTGGCGGCCCTCACTCTCGGTCACCGGTGTCGACGGCATTCCCGCCCTCTCCGATGCAGGTAATGTGCTGCGCACCCATACCTCGTTCAAACTCAGCATGCGAATCCCACCGGGCGTCGATGCCGATGCCGCACAAGCCGTGATGACCGAGGTGCTCGAAGCCGATGCACCCCACGGCGCCCACGTCTCCTTTGAGGCAGACGCCGCCGCAAACGGCTTTGCCGCGCCGCCGATGGACGCCGGCTTGCGCGAGGCGCTGAATCAGGCCAGTCTGGCCTCGTTCGGCGAGCCGATGCAGGTCTACTTCGAGGGCGGGACCATCCCCTTCCTCGCCATGATGCAGGAGAAATTCCCCAACGCGGACTTCCTGGTCACGGGCAGCCTCGGACCGGGTGGAAATGCCCACGGCCCGGATGAGAAGCTGCACATTCCCGCCACCAAGGCGGTCACGACCTGTGTGGCCGCGGCGATCGCCTCACTCAATCAGTGAATCAGAGCGTTCGTCGTCGACCCGTGGTCAGTAGCGCGCCCAGCACGATGGACAGCGTACCGAGAACAGCGGTGAATCCGGGGAGTTCGCCACCGACGATAATCTGCTTCTCATCATCGCAGGCCTCGCCAAGTACATCGTCGCAAGATTCGACATTCTCTGCCTCGGGCGGACTCAGGTCGGCGAGTCGCTGCTGGAGATCTGCATCTTCCGGCTCCGAAGCGTTGTGGTTGAACACACACTCGTACACATCGCGAGTCGACACATAGGGATCGGTGTTGCCACGGGTCCAGAAGGTGATCTCCTCTCGGGAGTCACGGAGTTCGATGCTCACCGTACTCGGCCAGAATTTCTGGCAGTACTCGAGTTTGCGGTCGCCGTATCCTTCGCTGCCCCACTGTGCATAGGAGCCTCCACCGGACACACCGTCGGCGTCCGTCATCCAGGTGCCGTTTTCGTTGTGCTGGTTGACCTTGCCAGACCACATCGAGATTCGGGGGGTCGGGTCGAGAACGCTTTCGGCAGTGTCATTGTCATCACCGATCGGGTCAGTGGTGTTGGTGTCGGGAGCAGTTTCGTTGTCATCGCCAATCGGGTCGGTACCGTTGGTGTCGGGGATCGTTTCGTTGTCATCGCCAATCGGTTCGGTCCCGTTGAGATCCGGCGTGATGCCACCATCATCACCCGGGCTGGTACCGTTGAGATCGACATCGGGAATGGTTCCGGTGTTGTTGTCATCATTGCCCGTGTTGTTGTCATCATTGCCCGTGTTGTTGTCGTCGCCATTGCCCGTGTGGGGTGCCGACCCGGCGCAGGCGGTACCGTTCGGTTCCGCGGTGAGCGCGGGAGTATAGTCAACGATTCCGAGGTTGCTGTTGTCGTAGAAGTCGTGGATTGCCGCATCGATGACGTTGCTGTCCGTCGTACCCCACCAGTTATCTTCGAAGTCGACGTTGATGTTGTTCGTGTGCTGGATGCTGATGTCAGCGACGGTGTTGGCACCCCATCCATTGTTCAGGAAGGAGTTGCCCCATACGTGAGGTACAGAGCCACCATACTGGCCGGTGATCACGCCAATTTCGGAGTTGTCCTGGATGACGTTGTGCTCAAGGTGCCAGCCCTGATAGAATGCCTGGACGCCGATTCGGTTGTCCTGAATGACGTTGCAGAGGAGAACACCTCGACCGCCATATGCGGCGATGTCGTTGTTCTCGAAGAGGCTGTAACTGACATCGATGCGTTCTCCACCCGTGATGCCGTATTCGTTTCCGACAAATGTCGAGTAAGAGATTTCCTTGTCCGCTGAGTCGACGCCGACCGTGTTGTTCATGAAGACGACATTGTTGATGATCGCATAGTATCCAGCATATCCGTGGATTGCAACGTTGTTGTTGAGGAAGGTCGAGTCCTCAATCAGGATGGAACCTTGATGACAGCAGGCGATTCCAACCCCATTCTGTGCGCGGCTGACGATTGCATTGCGCATCACGAGGTCGACATCGAAGTCATCGGTCTGGAGCTGGATGCCGCCCCACTGCTGAGTGGAGGTTGCATTCGCGCTGTCGATGGTGAAGACGACGGGG
>CAVOCV010000041.1:0-13384 GCA_963694325.1 Candidatus Thalassarchaeaceae archaeon
AACCCGCTCACCTTGATAGCACCGATCTTCACCGGCACCGACAACGGGTGCGGGCAGAGCGATGATGGCCGTCACGTGCTATGGGTCGAGAAGTCCTTCGTCAACATCACCTACTCCGTCATCGCCTCGGGCGATTATGGCATGCGACTCGATGATTCGGCTGGCATGGTCTCCTCTTCGACGATCACGACGACCTGCAACGGCATCGACGTCAACAACAAGCGAAAGGTCGGCACGACCGATTACAAATTGACCGTCGAGGGCAACATGATCACAACGGACGAGCGAAGCCCGTTGACTGCATTCAACCGCGCTTGGGTGGATTTCAACCACAACGTCATCGACGGAGCCTCGGATGGATCCGGTATTCAAATTGAGAGCAGCGTCGTCGCCATCAACGGGGGCGTCATCGGCCCCATCGGCGGATGGAACGGCATCTGGTCGATTGGCGAGAGCGATGTACGCATCGAGAACGTCACGATTCAGAATATCAACAAGGAGCCAATCATCGCCGGTGAATATCACCACGGTGACAGCGGTTGGACCGTTCCAGGTCCGACCAAGAATCGCATGTATGTTCACGGTTCAACCATTCAGAGCGATGGTGAGGTCTGCAACAGCCAGAAGGCGTGGGGTGGCGACTTTGCCTGCCCCGCAGTCCATGCCTTCCGCTCCTCCATGACGTTGATCAACAACGACATTGACATCGGTGGCGGCGGAGATGGCATCCGTGCCATCGGCTCCTTGCTCGATATTCGCGACAACGATTTCAATTCCTCTGGGACGGGCGCGACCATCCGCAACCACGACACAGGATATGCAGGGGCACCCCAGTACGGCTCCCTCGGGTTCTTCTCGATGAACCGCTGGGCGGGCGTCGGTCAGACCTACAACATCACGAAGAGCAGCATCACCGTTCAGTCCGAAAGCATCCCGATTCCGAATGCGGCGGCCAACACCACGAACCCGGTCACCCTCAAGTGGCCTGATGTGGAAGCGGCGGCGTGGACCAATTGGGAGGGTCAGGTTCTGATCCCGAACGCGGCTGAATGGCCGCCTCAGTACTTCCCGCTGACATTGGACATGACCAACAATTCCACTGTCTTCACCTATTCCAACCTGACCGGTGTCGACACCTCGAACATCTACATCGACACATCTCCCATCAAGTGGGCCGTGCAGATTCGCAAGGCGGAGATCATCAAGTTCCGCACCATCGTATCCGGTGTGCGCGTGAGCGGGGCAACCGTCTTGGTCGAGGATGCCCATGGAAATGACCTCTATTCCCTGACGACGGATTCACAGGGTTGGACCTCTGAGATCTCTCTCGCCTCCGACTTCCACCTGGACATGACGGGTGGTGGTCCTGGCGGCAACAATCCGGACCACTTTGCCAATGATGCATTGGAGAATTCCTGCAGCGATGGCATGGACAACGATGGTGATCTCATCTACGATGCAGATGATTCTGATTGTGCACCGGGTTCCGGGACGCGTGAGCTCTCCAAGTATTACGTGACCGCCTACAAATTCGGGAAAGGCTACAAGAAATACAGTCTGACGATGACCAGTCAGACCGGTGTCAAGACCGAGATTGTACCGCTCGAAAACCTCGAGCCTTCAGTCAGTGTCTCACAGAACGATGGTCACTCTTTCAAGCGGTCCGTGAATTTCACCGGCAATGCCAACGATGGTGATTGGGCCGGCATCTACGCGACCGATGATTTGGCTCGCTGGGACCAGCAAGGCGCCGTCGAGGCGGTCGAAGTGAAGGATCCCTTCACCAGCGATTGGATCGACATGCGTCTGGCCGTCGATTCCAGTGGTGCTGGTGGCGAGGTCACCTACAACAATCACCCGTATCGACACTGGTTCTTCGAGTATGACATGAGCAATCAACCCGAGGGTGATTACACCTTCGAGTTCCGTGCATACGATGGGGTTGACTACTCGTCGATCGTGACGCGAACCATCAAGCTCAACACCGAACCGCCGACCGTTTGGGTCGATGGACCGGCCGATGATACAACCATCGAAGATGGCATTGTCCACTTCACCGGACGTGCCTCGGATGCCTACAACGGTGTATTCGGTAGCGACATCCAGCGCATCTTCTTCGAGGTCAATGGACCGGATGGATACTACAATCTGTTCCACAAGGCCGGCGGCGAATCTTGGTCCGCCGACTGGGTCGTGGGCCACCTGCCCACCGGCGATTATACCGTTGACATCTGGGCCAACGACTCTGCCTTCTGCACCTTTGTGATGGATGAGTGCTCCCCCGTGAGAATCACCCTTCACATCGACAATCTGAACGCGATGCCCGTGATTCAACTTCTCTCACCCGCCGAAGGTCAGATCATCACCTCCAGCGTAGATACGCTGATTCAAGGCGTTGCGCGCGACGCCGATGGCGAGGTCACCAAGGTCGAGATTATCATTCGTGACATGCAGATTCCGGACAACGATGGCATCGGCTATCTCGCCCTGCCGGCTGGACCGCACTCCATCGTCAGTGACATCGCGCCAAACGGTGGTTGGACCGCCAGTTGGGATACAACCTTCCTCGTCCACAACTACCACTATCTGGTCGAGGCCCGATCCTTCGATGGATTCCAGTGGAGCGAGGCTGCGTCGGTCGAGATCTCGATCGACAACCCGCCCAATCAAGACAACAATCGCCCGTCATTCAACAGCACGAATTGGCCGGACAGCATCACCATCTTCTGTGAGGCCGAAGGCGCAGCGAGCGATCGCTGTGGAGATGGTTACAACATCGATCTGACCGAATTCTTCTCCGATGTGGATGGCGATGATATGCGTTACTACGTGATGGATGACCCAGACAAGTTCGAGGATGATCTCTACTTCGAGGTCATCACCGTCGGTCTGGACGGTCAGGCGAATTACAACCCGCTCACCATGGCTTTCCACAACCCCGAACTCTCGGCGTGGACCTTGGATGACGTGGTCTTCTTCGCCATCGATACCTCTGGAAGTCGAGCCTACTCGATGGCGATTGACTTCAACGTCGTCGCCGTGACCTTCACCTCGGAGTGTGGCGGAACCTGGGCGGACGAGAATCACACCATCCTCGATCCGAAGTGCCCATCACAGATCTCTCAGGCGGATACCTTGGTCTACGTCGGCGATGGCCGACCGGGTGTCTTGGTCATCGCTGAGACTGAAGCAGGTGTGCGCCTGAGTTCCACCGCTGTCGGTGAGGATGGCCGATGGTCGATCGAGATTCACGGCAACCGCCTCGACAAGGGAGACAACGAGATTCGATTCAAGTACGACAGCAATCTGATGCCGCCCGGCGAGGATTCAATCATCAATGTCGAAGGTGGTGAGGAGGCCGAATCTGGTCTATTCATGACGATTCTGATGATCGTCGGCGTGCTGATTGTGCTCGCCGTCCTCGGTGGCGTCTTCGTCTTCTTCTTCGTCGAATTCGAAGACTATGAGGATGAGTTGGAATCACCTGAGGTCGAAGAGGATCCCTATGCATGGGCCAAGCAAGGCCAGAACGCGGCCGCCACCGGCGCGGCTGCAGGAGCGGTTGCCGCAGCCCAACCTGTGGCACAACCTGCGGTTCAGCCCGAGGTCCAGGAAGCACCTGCTGTCGCGGGCTATCCGGGATGGAAGTGGGACGCCGAACAAGGCAAGTGGGTTCCTGACCAGTGAAGCAGCATGCCTTCGGTTTGACCCCACGGGTCAGGCCGGGGCTGCTTGCATCACCCTCAAAAGGAGAAGCGAAGCCATTCACAACCCGGAGTCGGACCCATGAGCCATCCACGACCAGGCGTACAAGAGCGCATCATGCTCCACCTGAGGGATTACGCGGATTATACCGATTCTGTCGAGGTGCCCTTCGCTCTGTCCCAGATGGGCATTGCCAATGCCGTCGCCATCGCCCGCAGCAACGTGCCTCGGGCCATCGCCGGTCTCAAGGATGCGAACCATCTGATCGAACGACAAGCCCACGTGGCCGGCGTCAGTCGAAAGCGCAAGGCATACTTCCTCACGGACTCCGGAATGGTGCAGGCCGAGGAGACATGGAAACGACTCTCCGAACACCCTCTCCGATTGGTCGACAATGATGGCAACACCCAGACGACGACCCTGGCGGGGTCGATTGAGATCGCACCGTTTTCACTGCGTGCAGTCGATGTACTGCGTTATCTCGATGACAATGGGTTGCTCGATCTGCGCACCCTCAATGAGGAATTGATTCAGCGCGACCTCGACAAGCATGTCGAGAAGCAGTTGGTGACCTCCTTGGGTGATTTGCCGAGGGCGCGATCTTTCTTCGGCCGTGAGACCGAACTGGAAAACATCTGCGATCTGATCGATGCGCGATCATCCTGCCTCTTGTTGCCCGGCATCGCCGGCATCGGCAAAACCGCACTGGCGGGCAAGGTCATCGAGCGTTACACCCACCGACGCAACTTGCTCTACCACCGCTGTCAGGACTGGGAGGGCAGTCGGGCCTTCTTGGAAGCCTGTGCTGAATGGCTCTCAGCCATCGGCGATGACGACCTGACCGATTACATTCAGGCGACCGCTGTACCACAGCCCTCCGTCGCCGTCAATCTGATTGTCAGCGCCCTCGAAGAGGTCGGCACACTGATCGTCATCGACGACCTTCACAAGGTCAACGACGAGGTTCTTTACGCGATCATTCGCGGCTTGTCACAGCGCATGGAGGACATGCAAGAATGTGGCTTGGTGATGTTCAGTCGTTCGTTCAGAGCCGTCGTCCCACTGAAGGATGCCGACGGAAACATTTCTGCACTTGTGCTACCGTTGGATGGATTGGACCAATCCGCCAGTCGACACCTCTTGACGACGATGCCGGACATCGACATGTCGGCTTTCCTCCACATCTACACCCTCTCTAGAGGTCACCCCTTGATTTTGCAGCTGATCAACCGTGGTTCGGTTGGCAGCACCTTCCACGAATCCCTCGAGACATTCGTTGAACAGGAGATTTTCAGTCGGTTGTCCGGGGCGGAGAAGGGCGTCCTCGGCGCCATCGCCATCTATCGAGAGCCGATGCCATTGGAAGCGCTGTCCAATCATGAGGTTGAGACGGACCTGCTCGACGATCTGGTCGAGAAGGGCCTCGCGCGTCAAGCGGATAGCGAGAATTACGATGTTCACGATCTGGTACGCGAATTCTTGTTGCGAACCTTGGATTCTGCGATGGCGACCACCCTACACGCCGCGGCTTGTGAATGGTACCGAACGCGCCAGAATACACCTGAACAAAAACTCGAATTCATCTATCATCTCGTCCATTCCGGCGACACCGATTCCCTCGGTGAGGTTCTCGATGCGAGTGGACGCTCCCTCGTGAGAAGTGGACACATGGAACTCCTTCCGTTGTTGAGGGACCTTTCAGAGGACGCCTTCGGCCCCCGTACGTGGGCAAATGTGCTCGAATTGCGGGGTGACATCCTCTCTTTGCAGGGCCGTTGGGACGCTGCTGGAGAATCCTATGAGGCGGCCATGCCGATCGTTGCTCGTCACAAGATGGAGGCGATGCGCGGCCGGTTGTTGTCGAGCAAAGCGGACCTTGCGATGCAGCGGGGACAGGAGGATGAGGCGTTGGAACTCCACCGTGAAGCCCTTGAGATTTTCATCGCGACCGGTGATCCGAAAGGTGCGGCGCGTTCCTACACCAACATGGGCTACATCTACCGATTGCGCAAGGATACCAAACGCGCGCTCGAAGTCTATGGGAATGTTGAGGAATTGCTGACCGCGGAAGATGACCCCGGCCTGGTCGAGGTGCGCATCAAGTTGGCGAGTTCACTGATTGAGATGGGCGAAATCGACCGAGCACACGACCATGCGATGGTCTGCTTTGATGAGACTTCCAGCCTCGAAAGTGCGGGATTGCACGCACGCTCTCGGGCCGTTCTCGGTCGATTCTACGCACGGACGGGTGACCCTGACCTCGCCCTTCACCACTATTCCGAGGCCCTTCAACAGATGGTGGAGGAGACGGATCAACGCAGTGCGGTCGAGGTGACCATTCTGCTCGGCGAGGCCCTCGATGACGCCGGTCGTTCAGATGAGGCGGTCGAGCATTATCTCGACGGACTCGCCATGGCCGAAGCAAACGACTTCAGGCCCTTGATCGGAGAAATTCTGGCTCGACTCGGCGAATCCGCCCCCGAAAAGGCGGAGCGGATGAATTACCTGCAGCGTGCATTGACCGTGTTCCGAGAACTCGGCGCGGGCGGTCGCATGCGCGAGGTCCAAGGCCAGATGCATCTGGCCATCATGGGCCGCTGAGGCTCAGAATCCGGGCTGCTCGATCTGTATGGTCACATTGCCGGATTGAAGCACGACCCATATCGTGTCGAGACCCGCGAGATCAACCGTGCCCGAATGCACCGTTGGCGCTGCCCCCGAAATGGGTTGAGATGTCCGATAGGCTTGATCTACATCCGAAAGGTGGAGCGCATCATCGGTCAACCACATCTGCAACTGGAGACCGGTCGCAGAAGAGAGGTGGAGTCCAACCGGCTCGGCATAGGTCGCGTCCGGGTCCAGACGTGCGGCCTCATCCGCCCGTTCGACAGCCGCGCTGACACTGAGCAGATTCTCTTGCAAGGCTTCGGTCGTCCATCGGTCCTGGGTCGCAACCTCAAGTCCCCACACCCAGACGGAGAATGAGGACAGGAACATCAGGCCGAGCAGGAAGGTGAAGACATAGCCGAGTTCGGTCGCCGCACCATTGGTGTCTTGCCGCAGCCGCTGGGATCTCATCCTGCACCACTTCCTTCAGAATGACTCGATAGACTGGCGAATTGGAGATTGAAGTGGATGGGTTCTCCACCCGCGTGGTAGACCACTTCGGCCATGGTTGGTGAAGGCTGCACCCAACCGACGTAATCGTTGAGCAAGTCCAGTCGACCTGGGAATGTGAGCCAATCCGCTGAGAAATCGACCTCTGCCGCGCTCTGGGCTGCGATCGCTTCACCGTAGAAGCCCTCCCAGCCCCGGCGAATCTCGTGGCCCTCCATGGACACGACCTGATCGCGGGCATCGAGGGTGAGCGTGAGATCGATGCCGCTGGACCCGCTCAACGAATCGGTGGTCGGCAGCGTGACGGGCACCGTGGCGGCAAGCCGCGGGCCCGGGCCTTCACGAGACACGGGCGAGACCAGAACATCGGGCCGATACTCGGGGTGATTGGTGCCGACAAAACCGCCTTGGCTGGCGATTTCAAGGCCGGAGACGCTGGATTCGAAGTTGTAGACGAGTCGAGGCAGGTGGAAGGCCCAGGCCGAACCGAGTGGCACATGGGGTTCGTCACCGACCGTCCCTCGGAGGATGATCTCGAGGCCGAAGTAATGCGAGCCATCTCGCCACGCCTGTCGAACATCGCTCACACCGTAATGACCGACCGCAACCCATGGCAGGTCGACCTCGACCCAACCCGAGGCTTGCATGTCGACATTGACACATCGGTCTTGGCCGTCTTCGGGAATTTCGGTCAGGCCATCACCGCCGGCTGCGGTGTAGAGCCTGATGCTACCGCTCGTCGCATCGACGGAGACTGTACCGACGTGGCTGCTGTTCAGCGTCAGTGAATGGGCGGAGGCGCCATGGGTCAGAGTGCCACTCGCCGAGGGCATCGACCAAGCCGCGCTCGGGCCCGCCGGCTGCAAGACCAATTCGACGGTGCCGAGGCTCGGATTGGCAGCATCGCCACCGTTCGAAGGCCCAGCATAGATCCAATCCGCACCCGAGGTGCGTCCGGTATCGCTGGCCGGGTTGAGGGAGAGCGAGCCTGGACGCCACTCCAAGGCATGGGTGGCGCTGCTCTCCACGGTGGAATCATCGAGAAGCCATTCGATGCTGATCGGGCCGGCCGCCTCGACCCACGAGGGCGAGGCTGCGGACCACGGGATGCGGATGCTCGACTGGGCAGCGATCGAATGGTGCAGGCCACCGATGCGTGCGGTGGTCGAGGCGGTATCGGGGTTGGAGAGAATGAGGGAACCATCCATGGCGGGTGGGTGGAATTGAGTGCCTGTCCACGCGCCGCCGCGGTCCGGCCATGCAAATGCACCTGGCCCCGTGCCATCCAGATCCGAGGCATCGCCCCAGTGAACGACCAATCGGGCATCGGCTGAGGTGCGCAACACCAGACGCTCATTCGAGGTCACGGTGAGCTGTCCCGACCAAGTTTGCACGCTCGCCGGCTCGCCCGCGGGAGATTGGCTGAGGGCCGTGGGTGATGATGTGACCGAACCTTCGCCGCTCACTCCATTCCAATTCACGGTGAACGGATCCTCGGATTCGAGGTGGAATCCATGTGTGCCGGCGAGCAGGGGAAGGCTCCAAGCCCGGCCTTTATCGGAGCCCGGTGTCGGTTGGTCGGGTGTGGCCAAGAATGCACCCCCCTGCCCACGCCACATCAGGACGCGCAGGGCGGCATCGCTGTGAATCCAGGCTTCGCCCCCGGATGTGGTCAGATCGCTCTGCGTCCAGATGCCGTCGTTGGCAACGGTCTGCGGTGTTGTGGTCGCACCTTGTTCGAAGGAGAGACTGACATCACCCAATGCCGCGGTCAAGGAAGGCATTGGGGTGGCGGTCAACGTCCCATTGAGAATGGGGATTCGATGGTGGTGAAGGGATTCGGCGGAGGCGTGGAGGTCGGATGCGCACAGCGTTTCGACGCGGTGTTCCGGATGGCGGAATCTCATGCTGTCGTCGAGGTCGAGGGCCCCTTCGATTCTGAATGAACTGTCCGCTTGATGGGTGGCGCTGTACCATGAACCACCCTCCAACATTTGCCAACTCAATCGGCCGGTGTGCGGTCGTAGTTGCAGTTCGGCGGAGTCGCCGGGCACGCCGGTCTCGGCCAGGCGCCCGGTCTCTGCGGCGTGATCGCGCAATTGCCCTTCCATCGTCTCACGTTCGACCGCACCGTGCAATTCGTCGATGACGGGCATCACGGAGACCATCATGCCGGAGATGATTGAGATCACACCGGCGAACAAGAGGACCGTGGCGATGGCGGCCGAGACCGCATCCTCATCCTCGGGGTCTCTTCGAATCAATTCACCACCACCTGCTGCAGAATGACATCCAACTGGAATGAAGCATCGGTCGGGTGCAAGGTCATGCCCTCCACCCCAGAGACTCGCCCGTTCGGGCCGAATCCGGCATAACTGTCCGAATCGCCAGTCGCCCGGTGCAGGTCGTAGTCATCGGTCCATCGATGCAAATAACGGGATTCGGGACTGTCATCGCCGGTGAATTCGGTGATGATGACAAGATTCCGTGCCGTGCCATCAAAGAATGTCAGCGCGCCTTCACTCTCGACATCCAGACTGACGCCACTGCTGCGTTCGACGCCGAGCATATCGACGTCGAGCAGGACCAAGCTGACCCGGTGCCCGCCATCGAGAACCCGATCGTGATTCAGCCGGGGATAGGTGCGCACATCGATGAATTGGTTCGGGAGTTGCTCGATTCGAGCCCCGTTGATGAGGTCGATCTCAAAGGCACCATTCTTCAGTGGGGTGCGCAATTGAATCCCGTCGAGCGGTGCATTGACCCATCGATGAATCACTGCCCCAACGCCGTCCAAAACCTCGATGTTGACCCAATCGGTCAAACTCAGGTTGGTGCCATTCTCCCCTTCTCCATCAGTCAGGCCCCACCCATCGGTGCCCGCGGCGGTTGTCAGGATGACCGAGGCGGCCGTGGCGTTGAGAGATGTGACATTGATGACGCCCGATTCGACACTTACATCGACCCTGTCATCTCCGGCAAGATCGGCGGAAATGGTCCAGAGTTCCGCCTGTCGCAGCGGTCGAATGGTGTCGGCGAGGTGCTGGCTCCGCACGACGATTCCCGTGCCTTCCGGTGCGTCGGCGACGACGAGCAAGCGATCGTTGAATTGGGTTGCTGCGACGCTGCCCGCAGCCCAGTCCCGGTTGTCTATCAGGTCGTTTATGAAGGGCTGCATGACGACGACGACGCCGGCCATGACGGTGATGACCATGGCGAGCAGCATGGTGACGCCCATGATCTCCGAGACGGCTTGCTCAGCATCGCGGCGGGGGCCAACGGTGCGGGGGCGCATGGGTCGACATGGCGCCGTGTGTTCTTAGCCATTCTCCAATTCACCTCATACTGAGGTGAAGAAGATCAGTGATTCAGGATCTCCGCATCGGCCTGTCCGAGCCAGTGGCTGAACTCCGGACCTTCCTGGGTTGAGATGCGAAGATCTCCCGACCAATCTTCGAGTCGGAAAAGGGCCTCGCTTTCGGCCAGATGCGGCTGGTTATTCTTCTCGGAAAGGTGGCACAGAACAACACTCTGAGTCTGGGGGGTGATGACCTCGGCGAGCAAGTTCGCAGTCTGCTGATTGGACAGGTGTCCGCCACGGCCGGAGATGCGCGCTTTGAGGCTCGCCGGATATGGGCCTAACGCCAACCGCTTGGCGTCGTAATTCGCCTCGATCGAAATGTGGGAACAGCCCTTGAGATGGCGGATCAATTCATCGGTCGGTTCGCCGAGATCCGTGACCACGGCAGCCCGTCCCAGACCCCCATTGCTGATGATGAAACCCACGTTGTCCGCATCGTCGTGCGGCACAGGCACCGGCAGCACCGAGATGTCCGGGGTCAGCTCGACCCGTTCGAGGGATTCGAATACCCTGCATTCATTGACTGGATCCAGCCCCAGTCGGTCACAGGTTGTGAAGTTGGAAAACAGGGTCGCACCATGGCGCTTGGAGAAGATTTTCGCACCCTTCACGTGGTCAGAGTGATGGTGGCTCAGCAGGATGGCATCGATGGCGCTGGGGTCGATGCCGAGCAGGCCCAATCGCCGCTCGACCTGACGTCCGCTGAAACCGCAGTCGACGAGCACCTTCGATTCGTCTGTTTGCAGTAGCGTAGCGTTGCCGCGGCTACCCGAACCGAGGTGTGTAATCTCGAGTGACATCCCAACCTTCTAGGCGGCCTGCCTGTCACCCCTTGAATGAACCGCTCATGGCGGTTGGCTGAGAACGATTTCGAGTGAGTTTTTCAGACGCCAGGAAGTAACTTAAACAAGAATTAAGTGAACAATTTACCCGTGCAATGAATCGGTCACGTCCGAACGGCGCTCCATCAGCATCATAAGCGTGAGAGCAGGGATGCGACTGTGGGTATAACCCACAGGTGGAACCATGCGTCGAAAGCAAACCGCCCTCCTCATCACCCTGCTCATTCTGGGCTCGATGGTCTTCGTCAGCCAGATTCGTCCGAGCAGCCCCGTCGAGTCCGTTCATCCGGGCGACACAACCGGCGAAGGACCCCCCATCACCGACCGCGACAAGGACGGCATGCCCGACCTGCACGAGGAGGCCTTCGGCGAATCGATCGATTTGGACCAAGGCGCCCGTTCCAAGACCATTCCTGGGCTGAATCCGGACAATGGCACCGACAATCAGAGCGATCACGACCTCGATGGCCTGACCGCCTTGATGGAATATTGTTGGCCCTATGATTTGGATTCCTGCTTCACCAACAATCGGACCGGTCTGCCTGGCAAATCCCCGGACATCTCCGAGACCGGTATCCGCTGGTTCCTCGACCCGCGGGTCGCCGACACAGATGGCGATGGGCTGCCCGATGGATTTGAGGTGGCGATGTGCATGAGCCAGACTGGCTATGTCAATGCCAGCCACGTCTGGACCTGCCTCGCTTTTGACCCATTGAACAGCAGTGACGGTGGCATTGACAGCGACCGCTGCCCGAATCTGACATTGGGTTGTGGCGATGGTTTCGATGTCGACCGCGACGGCACCATCGAACCGCATGAATTCTACACCAATGCTGAGGAGTACCTCTACGGCGCGGCAGAGAACTGGACGACAGAGTTCGATGGACTCCGTTGCGCGGGGGTGATTCCGATGCTCGTCGATGCTTGTCTCACGGACGAGACTCGGCCCACCGGCGATGATGGCTGGTTGGGAACCGATCCTCTCCGCAACGATTCAGATTACTACAGATGGGTCGGCAATCAGGCCCTCGGTCAGTCACAGAAGGGTGACGGTATCATCGACGGTTGGGAGATTTACTTCCAACTCGACCCACGCAATAGCAGCGATGCTCTGAGAGACAGCGATTTCGATGGCTGGGATGTCAATCGGGACGGCCAGATCACCCCGGATACCTCGAGCGCAACCCTCGATCTCGGGGAGTCGTTCAGCAATCTGGAAGAGTACAATGTCTATCTGGATCGCGGCAATTGGGTCACGGCTGGGGTCAAGCATGCCGAACTCGGCGTGGCGGACGGCACGGTCACGGCACTCGACCAAGGGACGTCGCCCGACATTTTGCACCACGATGCACACTCGGTATTCACCGATGATCTGCATGGACTCGTCTACGTCGGCACCCACCGCGGTGTGACGATCCTCGATGTCAACAATCCCGGTTCCAGCCACCTCACCTTGCCCTCAGGGGTCAATTTGCTCGACCTCCACCTGTGGGATGCGGGCAGCAGCGATGGAGTACTTGTGCTGGCGACCACGTCCGGCCTGATGACCATTGGATTGGACCAGGACGGTCTGATGAGCGCCGTCATCGACGAGTTGGATGGCGCTGCCTTGGACCAGATTATTCCTCTCCAGACCGGCAGTGGCGACCTCGACATGCTTGGAGTGGGTGCCGCTCAATCCGCGTTTACCTTCAACATCGATGCCGAGGGACGCCTCGGATCCACCGATGCGGTTCCTCAGTTGACCGAAGCCCTGCAGGAGCAGGAGAACACGAGTGTGGCCGATCTTGTGCACGTGGTGCTTCCCAGTGATGGCGCCCGCCTATTCGTCGCCACGAACCGCGGCCTGCTGATGGCCAATTCGACCGACTTCAGCGGCGGCTTCGAGACATCATGGATCTTCGATGTCACCAACGCCGAGGATTACGTCGTCCCCGCCGATGCGATCGACCGGTCCGCCGCCGCTCGCGTGCAGGCCTTGTACGTCGATGGTCCACGTGGACCGGATGGCAGCATCACCAGCCCGCAGACCCTCTGGGTCGGCACCCAAGGTGGACTCCACCAATTCGATCTCATCCTCGGACCCTCCGACCCCCTCTCAGCCTTCTCATTCGACCGAATGGGCCATCCGGACGAGCGCGAGGCCAACGATATCCTCTCCATCTTGCCACTTGGCGATGAGGTCATCGTCGGCTCGCAGTGGGGCACCTGGTCCCTCATGGCGGACCACAGCCGAGCGACCGGCATCGATGCGGATCACACCCGCATCCCCGGCCGTATCGCAGCCTTGGCAGCCATCGATGTCAACGGTACCTCCGTGCTCTATGCCGCACTCGATCCAGGCCGCTACGCGAACACC